>CAZHKI010000045.1:7975-9802 GCA_964533365.1 uncultured Maribellus sp.
GCTTGAGGTATTCCACGTTGAGCGAGGATGTTACACCGGCTGTTTTCAATTTGATCATTACCACCCAGCCGGCCATTTCATCGGCCAGTGTGGCCTGAATGCCGCCATGCAAAACGCCAATCCAGCCTTCCAGCGACCGGCGGGGTTGCCAGCGGGCTATCAGCGAATCTTTGTCTTCCCAAAATTCCATTTGCAAACCAATTTCGTTAAAAGGCGAGCAACCAAAACAATGATATTCGTGCGGCTTACCCAATTCGGTAAAAGGATTTTTAATTTTTTTCATTGCAGAATGCAAACAAAACAGGCCGGGAATCCCAGCCTGTCTGTCCAATTATTTAAATGATTAATTATTTCCCAAAATCAGCGGCAGCCCGTCTTTTCCACTGCCTATCACAATTACTTTGGAATTCTGCGACTGAGAAAGTTGAATGGTAGCATCAATTCCACGTTGCTGAATAATTTTATCGGTTAAACTGGCGTTGATAATCCGGTTATAATTGGCAATCCCTTCGGCTTCAATCCGGCGGCGTTCAGCTTCCGAGGTTTCACTTTTCAACCTGAATTCATACGCCAGCGCTTCCTGTTCCTGTTTCAGTTTGCTTTCAATGGCGTTTTTAATCTGTTCGGGCAAATTAATGGAACGAATGAGCAACGCCCTCATATCGATATGATTAGCTTCCAAAACTTTGCGCGTTTCATCTTTAATGGTTTGCTCCACTTCGGCGCGTTTGGTGGAATAAATCTCTTCGGCTGTGAAACGGCCAGCCACCTGCCGAACCGATGAACGAACTTCGGAAACCACCAGTACATTGATATAATTGACTCCGAATTGTTCGTGAAGAAAACCAATTTTATTAAATACCGGATTAAACCTGACGGTTACATCAATATTAATTGACAAACCATTTTTATCGAGCACATCCATGGTTTCTTCGCGTTGCTGTTCGCGCACATTATAAATATTCATCTTGTTCCAGGGTGCAATAATATGAAACCCTTCACCATAAATATTTTCCTTGTCAAGACCTGTTGTATAAGGTTTAAAAATGACACCGCGCTCGCCGGCTTCGATGATTAAAAACATACGGCCTCCAAAAAGCAGTAAAACAATCAATATAGCCACTGCTGCAATAATGTAAGAACTTTTAAAATTGAATTTCATTCGTATAACTTTTAAAATTGTTTTGCATAAGTTTCGTAACCCCATCAAATTCTCTTCCTCTTTATTTCAATAAAAATTAATTTTTCTCCGGCAACCCGGGACTTTTTCCATTCGAATTAACTTTATGTTAGTGTACAAATGTACAAAGTTTGGTTTATCAGAAACATCCTGAAACCGGTTTTGTTTCCCAAAACGTTTTATCAATACTTTTTACAATGGTTCCGATGTGTTATCTTTGAAACGAATTACTGAAGAAGATATGAAAAAACTGTTGTTGCTTTTTCTTTCCTGCTGCCTGGTTTTGTCCTCTTACTCCCAGAATTTTTTCCATGAAAATTTTAATCCCCGTAAAAAATATATCATCCTGGCTAATCCAACGGTCGGAAATTTACAAACCATTCAGTTCCTGCTGAAATCCAAACTACTGGATGTAAATACAAATAAATACAAGTTTGTCGGTGTTTATTATGAAGGCCAGAATTACGATTTTAACAAAACCCGTGAATTCATCGAGAAGAAAGGAATGGATCATTTTTATCTGCAAGAGATTAAAGGAGAATTAAACGAGGAAAACTTATTTCAAGAAAATGACTGCTCGGCTGAAATAAAACACATTTTCGAAAATTCTGTGGGCATTTTCCTTTTTGGTGGCCCCGATATTCCAC
>CAZHKI010000045.1:9816-13954 GCA_964533365.1 uncultured Maribellus sp.
GTTCTGTGGTTACCGATCCTGAACGGCACCTTTTCGAAACCACATTCCTGTTCCATTTACTCGGTAGTTCGCGGAACGAAAATTTCAGGCCGCTGCTCGAAGACAAGCCCAATTATCTGGTCACTGGCTTTTGTTTAGGGATGCAAACTATGAATGTGGCCACCGGCGGAACCCTGATCCAGGATATTCCGGAAGAACTGTTTGGGGCAACTACACCCGAAGCCGCACTCAAAACCGGACGATCGAACCTGCACCGCAACTACTGGCAGGAAATTTCGGAAGACACGCTGTTAATGGGAATCAACCTGCACACAATAAAATTTACCAGCCACCCGTTTTTTGGCGATGTGGTTAAAGTTCAGAAACGCTGGGAACCCCGCATTTACAGCAGTCATCACCAGGCTGCCGAAAATCTCGGTAAAGATCTGGTCGTTACTGCCCTTTCACCCGATGGGAAAATTGTAGAAGGGCTGGCTCACCAAAAATTCCCCAACGTGTTTGCAGTACAATTCCACCCCGAAGTACCGGGTTTATACAAAGATTTGTTTGTCCGCAAATTCCATCCTGAGGACGAACCCAAAAGTTACAACGACATCATCGGGAAACAAAGCGTAAAATTCCACGAAATTTATTGGGAACATATTTCGTCGGTATTAAAAAAAATCAAACAATAAACCATAAAAACTCCAAATCATGATTCGAAATGGTATCTTCTTTTTACTGCTTTTATCGCTGACGGCCCGTGGAAATGAAAATAAAGTCATTGAAAAATCGATAGAAGTCAAACGTGTAACGGTTTACCTGAAAGGGGCACAAATAACCGGCACCGGCACAGCATTTCTGCCCCAGGGCGAATCAACCCTTAAATTTACCGGACTGCCTTCTGATTTGGATTCCAAAAGCATCAGGGTGACTTCCAGCCAGAATTTATCCATACTTGCCGTAAATTCAGGTCAGGATTTTTTAACCAGTGAAGACAAAAATGAACTGATTCTAAAAAAGGAAAAAATCATCGACGATATCCGGAACAACAGGGTTGAAATGGAAATCCTGAACAAGCGGCTCGATTTTCTGACACAAAATCAAAAAATTGCCGGTTCACAAAACGGTATTGTACTTGAAAAATTAATCGCAGCCAACGAATATTTCACCAAAGAATTTACCGGATTATCGGAGAAAAAGAAAGAAGCTGAACTGAAATCCGAAAGGTTAAACGAAGATCTTCAAAACCTGGAGAAGCAAATCAACGAATCGAACCAGAAGGAACAAAAAAACCTTGGCAATATTACGGTCAATGTGGATGTCGCTGCTGCGGGGAATTATGATTTCAACATTGAATTCCATACCCAAAATGCAGGGTGGTTCCCCAGTTACGATTTCAGGATTCGTTCGGTTAATGAGCCCATGGAAATGAATTACAGGGCCAATGTGTATCAAAATACCGGCATCGACTGGAAAAATGTTCAACTGAAACTTTCGTCGGGTAACCCGGATCATTCGGCACAAATCCCGGAGATGAAAACCTATTATCTCGACTTTGGCAAACTGCCTCCCCGTTACAGTGAAAATACCATTACCCGGGTGTCAGGAAGGATTTTCAGCGCCGAAGATAACACCCCGCTGATAGGAGCGTCGGTGATGGTTAAAAATAATTCCATCGGCACCATTACCGATTCCAATGGTAAATATGAACTAAATATTCCGGAGAATGCCGAATCGCTGATATTTTCATTTATCGGGATGGAAACTCAGGAACGTTATATCAACCAGTCAGTCATTAATGTAAGCCTGACACCCTCACTCATGGCACTGGACGAAGTCGTGGCGGTTGGATACGGTACTGATTTAAAATCAAACCTCGCTGGGTCGGTGGAAGGTGTCATGCCCCGGAAAGCAAGTGCCCCGGTAAAAATCAGGGGAACTTCGGGAATACAGGAACAAATCCAGGAAACAGTCAGGCAAACCACTATTGAATTCGAAATTCAAAGGCCGTTTACCATTCCTTCCGACAGCAAAAACCACAACGTCGGGATTCAGGATTTCCGGATTCCTGCAGAATACAAATATTCCGCTTTTCCCGTAATCCGGCCAAAAGTATTGCTCAACGGCTTCATCAGCGGGTGGGAAACCCTGAATTTGATTGAAGGCGAAGCCAACATTTTTATGGAGGGGACTTTTACCGGGAAAAACCTGCTGGAACTGAAAAGTTTCAGCGACACCCTGAAAATATCGCTGGGAACCGACAAAAGTGTGATGGTCAAACGGGAGCCTGAAAAAAGAATCTCATCCAGCAAATTCATCGGGACCAGGGCCGAAACCACAAGGGTTTGGAAAATAACCGTCAGAAATAACAAAACGGAAAGTATCTCGCTCGATTTATTCGACCAGATTCCCGTTTCGTTAAACGACGAAATTGAAGTTACCAATGTTGATACTGACGGGGGCACAATTGACAAAGAAACCGGAAAAATCACCTGGAACATGAAACTGGCGCCCAACGAGCAAGTTGAAAAAAGGATAACCTACACCGTAAGATATCCCAAAAACCGGAGTTTAACCGTTGACTGACAAATGCATTGAATTAATCTTTACCGTATTAACCGTAACTTCAAACTTCTTTGCTATTTTTGCGCCCTCAAATAAAAAGGGTTGAAAATGACATTTCTGGAAGAAATACAACGACGGCGGACGTTTGGTATTGTAAGCCACCCCGATGCCGGGAAAACCACACTAACGGAGAAACTACTACTTTTTGGCGGCGCCATTCGGGTGGCCGGTGCGGTTAAAAGCAACAAAATCAAAAAAGCGGCAACCTCCGATTTTATGGAAATCGAACGTCAGCGCGGTATTTCGGTGGCTACCTCGGTAATGGGTTTTGAATACGACGGCTACAAGGTGAACATTCTCGACACCCCCGGCCACCAGGATTTCCAGGAAGACACCTTTCGTACACTCACCGCCGTTGACAGTGTTATTATTGTTATTGACGCCGCCAAAGGAGTGGAACCCCAAACCGAAAAACTGATGAACGTTTGCCGGATGCGTAAAACGCCGGTTATTGTATTTGTAAACAAAATGGACCGCCCGGCCGGCGATCCGTTTTCGCTGATGGACGAAATCGAAAACCAACTGAAGATAAAAGTGCGCCCGCTGAGCTGGCCCATCAACAACGGCCCCGAATTCAAAGGCGTTTACAACATTTTCAACAAAAGCCTGAAACTCTTTACACCCGATATCCAAACCATTGAAGAAAGGATAAAATTTGAAGACATTTCGGATCCGCGACTGGAAGATTATATCGGGAACGATGCTCAAACCCTGCGCGATGAACTTGAACTGGTAGAAGGCATTTACCCTGAATTTGACAAAAACGATTATCTGGACGGCGATTTGGCGCCGGTGTTTTTTGGCAGCGCTTTATATAATTTTGGTGTTCAGGAATTACTCGACGCTTTCCTGAAAATTACCCCTTCACCACGACCCAGTTTTACCGAAGAGCGCGAAATCAAACCCGATGAATACCATTTCACAGGATTTGTGTTTAAAATCCACGCCAACATCGATCCCAACCACCGCAGCCGAATTGCCTTTGTAAAAATTTGCTCCGGAATGTTTGTGCGGAACAACATCTACAAACACATTCGCTCTGGAAAAACCATTAGGATTTCGAGCCCGACTGCTTTTATGGCTTCGCAAAAGGAAACCATCGACGAAGCATTTCCGGGCGATATCATCGGGGTGCCCGACACCGGCAACTTTATCATTGGCGATACAATTACCGATGGCGAGGAAATCCATTTCAAAGGACTCCCCAGCTTTTCGCCTGAGCTTTTCCGCTATGTGGAAAATGCCGATCCGATGAAATCGAAACAACTGGCAAAAGGTATTGACCAACTGATGGACGAAGGTGTGGCACAGCTTTTTACCAGCCAGTTCAACGGACGGAAAATTGTGGGCACGGTCGGGCAGCTTCAGTTCGAAGTTATCCAGTACCGGCTCGAACACGAATACGGCGCCAAATGCCGGTTCGAACCATTAACCCTGCACAAAGCCTGCTGGATTCAGTCGGACGATAAAATGGAACTGGAAGAATTCAAAAAACGGAAACACCAGAAAATGGCCAAAGACAAACTGGGCC
>CAZHKI010000046.1:0-13800 GCA_964533365.1 uncultured Maribellus sp.
TGCCGCACAACGGTTGCAGGCCTCCTAAAAGACGACGTGTATAATTTTAAACGAATAAGGTAATGGCAAGATACAGAGGACCAAAATCCAAAATAGCTCGTAAATTCGGTGAACCCATTTTCGGCCCTGATAAAGTTTTTGAACACAAAAATTATCCTCCGGGAATGCACGGTTTGTCGGCAAAACGGAGAAAAAAATCAGAATACGGGCTGCAGTTGAGAGAAAAACAAAAAGCAAAATATACCTATGGTGTACTGGAACGTCAGTTCCGTTCCCTCTTCAAAAAAGCCTCGGCTTCGAAAGGGATTACCGGTGAAGTGTTGCTGCAGTTGCTCGAATCAAGGCTCGACAACGTAGTTTACCGCATGGGTATAGCTAAAACACGGGCCGCAGCCCGTCAGTTTGTTTCGCACAGACATATTATTGTTAACGGAAACGTAGTAAATATTCCTTCGTACCTGGTGAAACCTGGCGACGTTGTCGGTGTCAGGGAAAAATCAAAATCGCTGGAAGAAATTACTGGCTCATTGCATTCGCGTCGGGGTTCCAGATACGAGTGGCTGGAGTGGGACAACCAGCAAATGGCTGGCAAATTCCTGAACCGCCCGGAACGTGCTGAAATTCCCGAAAACATCAAAGAACAACTTATCGTTGAGTTGTATTCAAAATAATATTTTACTTAGGTTATTATGGCAATATTAGCATTCCAAAAGCCTGACAAGGTGATAATGATTGAGTCTGGAAACAAATTCGGAAAATTCGAATTTCGTCCGCTCGAACCAGGGTATGGTATTACTATCGGTAATGCGCTGCGCCGGATTCTGTTATCGTCACTCGAAGGGTATGCAATTACAACGGTGAAAATTGAAGGCGTTGACCACGAATTTTCCACGATTAAAGGAGTTATTGAAGATGTTACGGAAATAATCCTGAATCTGAAGCAAATTCGGTTTAAAAATGAGGTGGACGACTTCGACAGCGAAAAAGTTACCATCAGTATTTCCGGACAGGAAGAATTCACAGCCGGCGATATAAACAAATTCATGACCGGATTCAGGGTATTAAACCCCGAACTGGTAATTTGCCGGATGGAACCCGATGTGAAACTTCACATGGAAATTACCATCAATAAAGGACGTGGTTATGTGCCTTCGGTTGAAAATAAACCAACCGATGGAGAATTTGGAATCATCGCAATCGATTCCATATTCACGCCCATCAAAAATGTGAAATACGCTGTCGAAAACTATCGTGTTGAACAGAAAACCGACTACGAAAAGCTGGTTATCGACATAACAACCGATGGTTCAATCCAGCCAAAGGAAGCGCTGAAAGAAGCCGCAAAAATTCTCATCTATCATTTCATGTTGTTCTCTGACGAGAAAATAACACTCGATTCAGACGAAAAATTTGCTAATGAAGAGTTCGATGAAGAAGTGCTTCATATGCGCCAGCTCCTGAAAACCAAACTGGTTGATATGGACTTGTCAGTCAGGGCATTGAATTGCCTAAAAGCTGCCGATGTCGATACATTGGGCGACCTGGTTACCTACAACCGGAACGATTTGCTCAAATTCAGGAATCTTGGTAAAAAATCGCTCACCGAATTGGACGACCTTCTCGATAATATGGGGCTGAATTTTGGAATGGATATTACAAAGTATAAACTTGACAAGGATTAAGAGGCAATGAGACATAATAAGAAAATAAATCATTTAGGCCGTACCAGTTCACATCGGAAAGCGATGTTGGCAAACATGGCAACCTCTCTTATTCAAAGTAAGAGGATTACAACCACGGTTGCAAAAGCGAAAGCGTTGAGAACTTACGTTGAACCATTGATTACAAAAGCAAAAAACGATACCACACACTCGCGCAGGGTAGTTTTCAGCTATCTGCAGAGCAAAGAAGCCGTTTCGGAACTGTTCAGGGAAATCGCCGGTAAAATTGCCGATCGCCCGGGTGGTTACACCCGCATCCTGAAAACCGGTAACCGTATTGGCGACAATGCCGAGATGTGTATTATCGAATTGGTGGATTACAACGAAGCCATGCTGGCAGCAAAAGAAGATGCAGGGAAAGCCAAAAAACGCCGTTCACGTCGTGGTGGCGCGAAAAAGGAAGAAACTGCGCCGGTAGCCAAAACAAAGGCAACGCCTGCAAAAGAAGAAAAACCAGTTGTTGAAGCCCCAAAAGCTGAGGCTCCTGAAACAGAAGTTTCTTCTGAAGAAAAAAGTGAAGAATAATATTCTGATATTTAAGACAAAGCCGGTTGATTTCAACCGGCTTTTTTTGTTTCATTTTTTTTCCTTTTTCCGCATTGAATCCAAAATAGTACTTCCTGCCGGATCTCTGTCTTGAATAATTCTGTTAATTTTAATCCCGTTAAAAAAATCATAAACCAACAGATCATGGAAAAGAAAAACAATACTTCCTTTTCGCGGAGAAAATTTTTGGGAACATCGGCAGTAGCCGTTGCCGGTCTGGCGTTGGCGCCGCAAAGTTTTGCACTTGCAAAACCGGCTAAACCCAATTCGAAATTTGGTGGCGTTCAGATTGGAGCTATTACTTACAGTTGGCGCAGCATGCCGTCAACAGCCGAAGATATTCTGAAATATTGCCTCGAAGCAGGCATCAGTTCCATTGAGTTGATGGGGAACGTGGCCGAAGAATATGCCGGAATTCCGGCAGCTATTCCGGCGCCGCCGCGCGGAATCCAAATGTCGGATGACGAGAAGGCTGCATTTCAGAAAAAAGTGGAGCAGCGGAAAAATGAACAGCGCGACTGGCGTTTGTCGGTTTCAATGGATAAATACAAGGCCTTGCGCAAAATGTTCAATAACGCCGGAGTAAACCTGCACATTGTTAAATTTTCGCCTTCCGGCTGGAGTGACGAAGAGATTGATTATGCTTTTAAAGCGGCAAAAGTTTTGGGCGCCAAAGGAATCACCAACGAAATTGGCGATGAAGCCTGCCAGCGGCTGGGAAAATTTGCAGAGAAACACGGTATGTATGCCATTTATCACAACCATGCACAACCGGGCGAACCTGGTTTTAGTTTCGATAAATTTTTGGCCTATTCTCCAAAGAACATGCTGAATTTCGATGCCGGACACTATTTTGGCGCTACCGGCAATCATCCGAACGAGATCATCGAACGGCTACACGACCGCATTTTCAGCATTCACTTAAAAGATAAAACCGGTAAAAACGCCAATCCTGCCAACACCAACATGCCTTGGGGCGAAGGCGATACGCCAATTGCCGACATCCTGAAACTGGTGCAGAAAAACAAATGGCCCATCTATTTCGATATTGAACTGGAATATAATGTTCCGGAAAATTCCGACGCTCAGAAAGAAGTAATCAAATGTGTTGATTATTGTAAGAAAATTTTGGTTTGATAATCAGTTTTGATTGTATATCTTAAAAAACACCGGTTGAGTAGTTCAGCCGGTGTTTTTTTCTGAATATTTTACGGTAATGTACGTGCAGTTTGTCAACGGATTGCTAAAATCTCTTTCCCCACCACATTTTCAGCCGTTCCAGAATTTTCAGTTCTTGTTGGTTGTTTTGCGGGCGGTACATCCGTTCGTTTAGAATTTCGTTGGGAAGAAAATCCTGTTTTGTAAAATTTCCTTCAAAAGCATGGGCATATTTATAATCTTTCCCGTACCCGATTTCTTTCATCAAACTGGTTGGCGCATTGCGGATGTGTAGCGGCACGGGCAGGTTGCCGGTTCGTCGGACTAATGCAATCGCGGCATCAATGGCTTCGTAGGCCGAATTGCTTTTTGGTGACGTGGCAAGGTAAATAGCGCATTCCGAAAGGATGATCCTGGATTCGGGAGGGCCAATCTGGTGAACGGCGTCAAATGTACTTTGCGCCAGCAGCAGCGCATTTGGATTGGCCAGCCCCACATCTTCGGCGGCCAGTATCAGTAACCGGCGGGCGATAAATTTCACATCTTCGCCGCCTTCAAGCATACGTGCCAGCCAGTAAACTGCGGCGTCGGGATCGCTGCCGCGGATGCTTTTGATAAATGCTGAAATGATATCGAAATGCATTTCGCCCTGCTTGTCGTAAATGGCCAGGTTTTTTTGGAGCCGGCCGGTAACCAGTTCGTTGGTAATTTCAATTTTACTACCTTCTTCGGCCAGCACAACCAGTTCCAGCACATTCAGCAGTTTCCGTGCATCGCCGCCCGAAAAGCGGAGCATGGCCTGGTCTTCAGTTATGATGATTTCTT
Source organism: uncultured Maribellus sp. (assembly GCA_964533365.1). Taxonomy (GTDB): domain Bacteria; phylum Bacteroidota; class Bacteroidia; order Bacteroidales; family Prolixibacteraceae; genus Draconibacterium. The sequence goes on from CAZHKI010000046.1 coordinate 4,251, forward strand.
TCTTTTTAAGTTCGGTGTCTTTTTTAAGCGCCAAATCCACAATTTTCAGCAGGGCATCTTTTTCAAGATGTTTCAGGATATAAACCTGGCAGCGGGAGAGGAGCGGAGAAATGACCTCGAACGACGGATTTTCGGTGGTGGCGCCAATCAGGGTGATGGTGCCGTTTTCCACCGCACCCAACAGCGAGTCCTGTTGTGATTTACTAAACCGGTGAATTTCGTCGATAAAAAGTATAGGATTTGGCCGGTTAAAAAACTGCTGTTTCTGCGCTTTGTCAATAACTTCACGAATGTCCTTTACACCCGAGTTGATAGCGCTTAGCGTATAAAACGGCCGGTCGAGCGTGTTGGCAATGATCCGGGCCAGCGTGGTTTTGCCCACTCCCGGCGGCCCCCACAATATCAGCGACGAGAGGTTTCCCGACTCAATCATTTTCCGCAAAACGGCATTTTTACCCACTAAATGTTCCTGCCCGATGTAATCGTCGAGCGTTTTTGGGCGCAATCGTTCTGCCAGCGGTTGGTTGCTCATGCTGAAACGGATGTTAATTTTTTTGGTTCCGGCCTGCAATTTACGGATAAGATTTTATCGCCCGGCTATTTCAAAAGCAGATTTTTTAAACCGTATCTTTTTGTTTTACTTCAGAATCTGATCGATCTGGAGGTTGACCTGGCTGATGAAACTGTCGTATGTGCCAGGAATGCGCCGGTTGAGAAAAAACAACAACATCCCGGCAACCAAAAACCGTAGTTCCTCCTTTTTCTTTTCTGCTTCTTCCGCCGAAAACAAGTTCTGACTGATGCAGTACTGCCACTCCTCTTCGCATACGTTATCGAGCGATGAACCAATCGTGTTCAGCGTTGACGGTTTGTGCCCCAAACTCCCGGCTTTGGTTAAATAGAATAAATCGAAAATGCCCGGGTATTCCACAAAATAGTGAATGTATGCCACCACTGTATTTCTCAGTTTTGAAATTCCCTTTTCGCTTTTTTGGGTTTGTTCCTCTGCAAATTTTTTGCATTCTTCCTGAAAATCGGCCACACACAGAAAGATTAAATCGTTAATGTCGCGAAAATAGTTGTACAGCGTGGCATACGAATATCCGGCGCGATCGGCAATGTTTCGTACACTGATGCTTTCTATTCCTTCGCCCTTTAAAATTTCACGGGTAGCCTGAATAAAATAATCACGCATTCTTTTTTCCTGGATTTCCTTATTTTTCATTGTTTAAATTTTTAACACTGCAAATATAATTAACACTATTAATAATTAAAATAGGTGTTTGTAGTTTTTTATTGTATTAGTGAAAAAAAGTAATTCAGTATTTTTTTTATAAACAGAAAACAGAATGAAAACTATTCAATATCAATGTCATATTTCTCCAGAAGTCCGGCGATGTTATTTGTCGAAAATCGGGCTTTGCGGATGTGGTTGTTTTCCGGATCGATGGAAAAGTTAAATGAAGTTCTGAAATCGGCATGTTCGAGCAGGGTGTTGTCGAAAACAGTCCGTGTCAGGTCGCAGTTTATAAAAGTAGTATGGTTGAGGTTGGTTTCAGTAAAATCGGCTTCTTCCAGTTTACAGTTTTCAAAGCGTGTGTTTTTGATTTTCAAACGGGAAAACGAGGAATAATCGAGGATGCACGATTCAAACGTGAAGGAAAGTAAAAACGGGTTACACTCGTCAAAATGTACTCCCAGCAGTTTGCTGTTTTTGAATTTAACATCCCGGAAGGCGGTTTTTTTCAGTTGTGCCATACTGAAATCACAGTCGGTAAAACAGCAATCTTCAAAAATTGTATCCGTTAAATCAGCGCCAGAAAAGTTGCAGCTCGAAAAGTTGCAGTTTTCATATTCATTTCCTGAGGCCGGACTTTGCGAGAAATCAGTGTTGTTGAAGTTTTCAGCGGTGTAATAATTTTTGCTCATTTTTTCAAACTGAATTAATTGAGAAGAAAGTTATCATTTTCCCCGGAAAACAAACTGGAATAAAGTAAAATAGAAGTATCTGAATATTTAGCGGGACTTAATTACAGTATCGTTTGATGATGTTGTAGGCCCCGCTGATTCCCAGTTCGCCGGCCCGGCTAAGGTCGAGGGCGCCACCTTCCAGATCATCGAGATAAATTTTGGTCAGTCCGCGGTTAAAATAGGCTTCGGCAAATTCAGGTTCCAGTTCAATGGCCCGGGTTAAATCGGTAATGGCATTTTGGTATTCGCCTAATCGTAGCCTGATGTAGGCGCGGTTGAAATATCCGAAGAAAAAACTGGGGTTCAGCGAAAGAACCGTTTCGTAATCGTTTAGTATAGATTGGTAGTCGATCGATGCCTGTGGCTGAACAGTTGAGGTTTGTAACCCAGCCGATTGGATGGGAATACTGAAATCGGTATGTGTTCCCGCGAGCAGTTCGATTTGTTCGATCATTTTGTAGCGGCAATTGGCGCGCGAGAAATAGGCAATCTCAGTTTTATCGTCCAACTCAATTGCCCGGTTAATATCTGCCAGGGCTTCGTTATATTTTCCGGTGAGGCTGTGAAAGATACCGCGGTTCAGGTAATTGTGGCTGCTTTGCTGAATTTTGATTTTTTCATTAAAAAACAGGATGAAGTTTTCAAAAATATCCACATACTCATCGATTGGTTTGTTTGATATAGTGAGCGAGGGGTTGTAGTTGTTTTTATCGCTTAAATCGTCGATTGCTGCGTTGTAGTATTGAAACCGGTCGTAATCGACAGCATTTTTTTCAAAAGCCGAAATAATAAAAATAGGCTGCAGGTCGATGACAATATTTTTATTCTGGACCAGCCCGTCATCGGATTCTTCTTCCCCGGGTAAATTGCGCGAATCTTCAATCACAAGGTTCATCCGCCGCCTGCGGTTCTGATTCTTGTTTTCCTCTTCTTTTTTCGAATCATCGTTCGAATCATCATTCGGATTATTTCCGGTGGATGAATTGTTTTGTTGTGAAGAATTATTTTGTGTGTTCCCCGGAGGATTTTGATTTGGTGTATTCCCCTGATTCTGTTGGTTTTGTTGATTTTGTGCGAGTTGTTCGGCATTTACCCGCCGGCTTTCCAGGTCGAATTGCGGGTTCAGTTGTGCGGCAATGCGGTAATCCGATTCAAAGCCGGGCCTTTTCAGTATTTCGCGTGCCATTCCCCGGTTGAAATAGGCGCTGGCCATCTCAGGATTGAGTTTTATGGCCATATCGTAATCCATAATTGCCCCCTGGTAGTCTTCCAGTTTGTGTTTCACAATTCCGCGGTTGTTAAAAGCCATGTCGTTTTTCGGGTCGAAACCAATGCACAGGTCGTAATCGCGCAGGGCCGATGCATAATCTTCCAGTTCGAACCGTGCCAGTCCCCGGTTCAGGTAGGCTGCAGCATAATGGGGCCGAATCATAATCACTTCATTCAAATCGCGGATGGCGCCCCGGATATCGCCTTTTACAATTTTTACATTGCTGCGGTTCATCAGGGCGTGGGTCGATTTCGGGTTGATTTCCAGTGCTTTGTTGTAGTCTTCAATAGCGCCATCCAAATCTTTTTGAGCCAGTCGTGCAATTCCCCGGTTGTTGTAAATCGATTCATTATCGGGATCGAACTCCAATGCTTTGTTGTAGTATTTGATGGCGTTATCGTAATCTTTCAGGTTGTGGTAAGCCATACCAAGATTGGTATAGGCCTGTGGATAAAATGGCTTGATTTCGATGGCTTTATTGTAGTCGTTAATGGCGCCCCGGTAATCTTCCAGTTGGTGTTTGGCAACGCCCCTGAAAAAATAAGCTTCGGGCAGGTAGGGCTTGAATTTGATTACAATGTTGAAATATTCAATGGCACCCGTGTAATTCCCTATCTGGATACGGGTTTGTCCTACCCTGATGTAGTGATTAATATTTACCTGCGCCTGACTTTGTATGAACAGGATGACAAAAAACAGAATGATTTGTAATCGTTTCATTATAATTTTATCCAGAGAAAACAAAAATAACATTTTACCACAACGGCTCACATTCCGGTTAATTTTATTTAACTTTTCGCCCAAAATCAGTCAAAATGTGTGAACGCTGCAACTGGGGTTTCCGGAATGAATTAATGGTGAATTACCACGATATAGAGTGGGGAGTACCACTCCACGACGACCGGAAGTTATTCGAATTTTTAGTACTCGAAGGATTTCAGGCCGGGCTGAGCTGGCAAATAGTACTCAACAAACGGGAAGCATTCCGAAATGCTTTCGACCATTTCGATCCGGAAAAAGTTGCTGCCTATGATTCAAGAAAAGTGGACGAACTGATGCGAAACGAAGCCATCATCCGTAACCGGAGAAAAATTGAAGCCAGTATCAGCAACGCCCGGTGTTTCCTTCAAATCATTGATGAATTTGGAAGTTTCGACCAATACATCTGGGCTTTCGTTGGTTTCAACCCCATGGTGAACCATTTTACCGATATCAAACAACTTCCCGCTAAAACTCCGCTTTCCGATGTAATTTCAAACGACCTGAAAAAAAGAGGGTTCAGGTTTGTGGGCTCAACAGTGGTGTATGCCCACATGCAGGCCACCGGAATGGTGAACGACCACCTGGTGTCATGTTTCCGTTACCGTGAAATCAATGAAGGGATGAAATGACCTGGCTGCTGGGTCGAATAATTTTCAGATTCCGAACCAATCTTATTTTCCCTTGCACAAAAAATATACTGTATAACAGCTAATCCGGTATGTTTCTGAAATGTAAATTTTTCATTAGGAAAAATTAAATTACTATTTTTGGGCACTGTTCAAATAAGGTATTACTATTGATTAAGGAGTATGAAATTACGATTGTTACTTGTCGCTTTGATTGTAATCGGTTTTATGCCGGTTACTGTTTTTGCTGAAAATGATGGTGAAAAAGAGAAGAAAAACGAAGGTTATGTTTTTGAAGATAAAATTGTTCTCCCTGCCACACCTGTAAAAGACCAGTACCGTTCGGGAACCTGTTGGTCGTTTTCCGGATTGTCGTTTCTCGAATCGGAAATGTTGCGTTTGGGAAAACCCGAAGTTGATCTTTCGGAAATGTTTATCGTGTGGTACACCTATTCCGAGAAGGCAAAAAAACATGTTCGTTTGCACGGGAACCTTAATTTTGCCGCCGGCGGTGCTTTTCACGATGTGACCAACATGATTAAAAAATTTGGCATTGTCCCTGAATCGGTTTACAACGGACTGAAATACGGCGAAGAAAAACATGTTCACGGCGAAATGGACGATCTGCTGAAGAAAAGTGTCGATGCAGTGGTTGAAAATAAGAACCGTAAGTTGAGTACAGCCTGGCACGACGCCATCGATGCCATGCTCGATTCATACCTCGGCGAAATTCCTCAAACGTTCGAATACCAGGGAAAACAATTTACCCCGCAAAGTTTTGCTGCCGATTATGTTGGCTTGAATATGGATGAATATGTGGAAATTACATCGTACACCCATCATCCGTTTTATTCTAAATTTATTCTGGAGGTACCCGATAACTGGTCGTGGGACGAAGTTTACAATGTGCCGTTAAACGAAATGGAGGAAATTATCGATTATTCCCTGAAAAACGGATTTACCGTAGCCTGGGCTGCCGATGTCAGCGAAAAAGGTTTTGCCACCAGCAACAAGGGAATTGCCGTGTTGCCCGAAACTCCTGCGGTTGAAATGAGCGATGCTGAAATTGCCCGCTGGGAAGCTTTACCCGAAAAAGACAAGGAAAAAGAGTTGTATGAACTGGAAAAACCGGTTAAGGAGAAACAAGTTACCCAGGAAATGAGGCAGGCTGCGTTTGATAATTTTCAAACCACCGACGATCATGGAATGCACATTGTAGGTACTGCTAAAGACAAACAGGGAAATACTTTTTACAAAGTCAAAAACTCGTGGGGCGATTATAACAAATTCAAAGGCTATTTTTATGCCTCAAAACCTTATGTGAATTTCAAAACCATGTCGATTATGGTACACAAGGATGGAATTCCACAAAATATACGTGAAAAGCTGGAGCTTTAACAGTAGCCCTTCAGATATTTCTGAAGGGTTTTTTTATCTTTGGTTATCAATGATAATACATGAAAATAGGTCTCTTATCCGTTTTTCTTTTTTGTGTGATACCTGCTGTGGCCCAGGTGGCCGGGTCTGGCTTCGAGTGGTGGAACGATGTACATAACTGGCAGCCCGGCGACGAAAACTGGCGCTCGCTCATGAAAATCTCACCGGCTTACCTTGGCCCCAATGCCTTGCCGGTTCCCGATGTGAAAAAAGGTTATCTGCCATCCTCTACAGAAATTGAAATATTGGTTTCCAGCCACTTTCATAAAGAAGATCCTACCCGCGATGTTTCAGGAAAAGTGTATATCCCATTTGCGAAAAACAAAATTGCTTTTGAAATGTATGGTGTGGTACTGGAACATTATGCTTACTCCGAAAAAATCAGAAACGAACGTTATTCCCGCGATGAAGATGGAAAAGGATTTGCCACCGGCGACTTCTATTTCAGTACGTTAATTCAGGTTTTTCACAACAGGGTGTTCCCGAATACTGTATTTCGCATTGCAGGTAAAACTGCTTCGGGATATCAGGATGCCGCGCGATATACTGACTCTCCCGGTTATTTTTTCGATCTTAGTTTTTCCAAAGATATTTCGTTGACCGGTACGGGTACATTCCGGCCTTTCGGATTGATTGGCTTTTATTGCTGGCAAATCTACGACGAAGGGACTCCGCAAAACGACGCGTTGATGTATGCGCTGGGCGCCGATTTTGAAAAAAACAACTGGCTCTGGTCGGCTTCCTGTTCGGGGTATTCCGGATATAAAAATTACGGCGATAAACCCAAACAATTGAACTTTGAAATTCGGAAAGACTTCAGACATTGTGCATTCCGGCTTCAGTACCTGCACGGATTGCGCGACTGGAAATACCATACGGTGCGGTTCTCTTACATCTGGAAATTGAAATCTGTTCAATAATTCGTTTTTATTTGTGTATTTTTACACCGTTTACAATGTATACCATATTCAGAAAAAAACATGCTAATGAAAAAACTTTCGCTGGTCATTTGTGTCTTTAATGAAGAATCCAATATTTCACCCCTTGCTGAACAAATCAAAACGGCTTTGAAAAACATTGATTTTGAAGCCATTTTTGTTGACGATGGTTCGACCGATCAAACGATTCCTGAGATAAAAAAGATTAATGACGAACGTTTTATTTTGGTGGAACTGAAAAGAAATTACGGGCAGAGTTCAGCTCTTCAGGCCGGAATCGATCAGGCCGAAGGCGAATATGTGGTTTTACTCGATGGCGACCTGCAAAACGATCCGGCCGATGTTCCGATGATGCTGGAAAAAATGGAAACCGAAGGCTGGGACATGGTGGCAGGTGTTCGGGCAAACCGGAAAGATGGCATGTTTCTTCGAAAAATCCCCTCGAAAATTGCCAATTACATGATCCGAAAATCAACCGGGATTCACATGAAAGACCTGGGATGCACCCTGAAAATTTTTACCCGCGAAACAATAAAAAGCATACACATCTACGGAGAACTTCACCGGTATATTCCTGCATTGATTGCACTGGAAGGCTCCACTCACATCACCCAGGTTGACGTGAACCACCGCCCGCGCCAGTTCGGCAGTTCAAAATACAATTTAAGCCGTACCACCCGGGTGATGAGCGATTTGATTCTGATGGTCTTTTTTAAAAAATACCTTCAACGCCCCATGCATTTTTTTGGGGGAATCGGTTTGATTACGCTGGGAATTGGCATTCTGATCAACCTGTACATGCTCATTTTGAAAATTCTGGGAAACGATATTTGGGGCAAACCGCTCCTGTTGCTGGGAATCCTGCTGGTTCTGGGCGGAATACAGTTCATAACCACCGGAATTATTGCCGAGTTACAGATGCGTACCTATTTCGAATCGCAGCGTAAAAAACCGTACCGGGTGAAAAGAGTTGGCCCCGCCAAATAGTCGTTTTTTTTTCAGGGGAAAAGTTTTTTTAATTCTTGTTTCATTAAATTTGTGATAACCAATAAAAAACGAAAAGCCATGAAAAATAAAATCAGATTGTTAGTCGTTGCCTTAATCTCAATTTTTCTTTCATCTCTTTCTTCCGCCCAGGACAGGGTCATTCACGGAGCAATTACCACCTTCGACAGCATCCCGCTGATTGGTGCAAACATTAAAGTAAAAAGTACCAAACAGGTTTTGCAATCCGATTCACTTGGCCGGTTCTCGATCGGTTGCAATACCGAAGATATGCTGATTATTTCGGCCAGTGGTTTTTATACCCAAAAAGTAAAATTGACCGGTAATATTAAATTTGCTGCCATCAACCTGAAGCTGAAACCGGGAGAGAAAAACCGCGAACATGCCATTGGGTATGGCCATGTTTCCGACCGTGAAAAGCTGAATGCTGTTGCCAGTTTAAATAAAGACGATTTGGATTTTTCGCAATACAGTAATATCTATGAACTGATTCGTGGCCGGTTTGCCGGGGTGCAAATCGTCAACGGAGAGATAATTATCCGGGGAATTAACTCAATTAACAGCAGTAATGCGGCATTGATTGTTATTGACGGTGTTCCTTCCGATGGGAATTCACTCAGTTCAATTCCTCCTATTCAGGTAAAAAGTATAAACGTGATCAAGGATGGAAGTTCGGCCATTTACGGTTCGCGCGGGGCAAACGGTGTGGTGATTATTGAAACCAGACGGGGGGACGATAACTAAAATGACGAATAGTTATCTTCGGAAATTCTTCCGGTTTTTCATCTCTTAAACTTAACATCTGTAATCATGAAATATTTTTTTATTGCTCTGTTTTTTGTTGTTTTTTTATTTCAGGCATGTAAAACCGAGAAACAGGAAACTCCCCGCGATCTACAGTTGTGGTATGAACAACCAGCAGAAAAATGGACCGAAGCCTTACCTGTGGGCAATGGCCGTTTGGGCGCCATGGTTTTCGGTGGCCCCGAAACCGAACAGATTCAGTTAAACGAAGAGTCGTTATGGACAGGCGGCCCGATTCCGCGTGCCAATTCCGAAGCGTTAGAAAACCTGAATAGAATCAGGCAGTTACTCTTCGAAGGGAAATATGCAGAAGGCGAAAAGCTGGCTCAGGAGAAAATTATGGGCAAGCGAATTGAGGCAGGATTACATACCTACCAAACCCTTGGTGATGTGTTCTTTCACTTTGAAGGTGTTGAAAACATTACCAGCTATAAAAGAAGCCTCGACTTGCGTACCGCAGTTACAACCACTGAATTTGAATCCAACGGAGTTCAATACAAACGTGAGGTTTTTGCTTCATCTCCCGGTGAAGTTATCGTAATACGACTTACGGCAACAAAACCCGGCAGCCTGAATTTTACCACCTGGATGGAACGCCCGGGCGATGCCGAAACAGTTTCGGTGGGCGAAAACCAGATTCTGATGTCAGGTTTTGCCCAATTCGAAGGAATGGGTACCCGTTTTGCCTCCGTACTTAACCTGGAAAATACCGGAGGTGAAGTAGTGGCTACAGAAAA
>CAZHKI010000047.1:0-13752 GCA_964533365.1 uncultured Maribellus sp.
GTATTTATTGGCAATACCAACAATTTCTTTCGGCATGGTGGCCGAAAACAGGAGGGTCTGTTTCTCTTTTGGCGAGTTTTCGAGGATGGCGTCCAAATCGTCTTTGAAACCCATCGACAACATTTCGTCGGCTTCGTCAAGCACCAGCCACTGGATTTCTTCCACTTTCAGTTTTTTCCGCTTGATTAAATCGAGCGTCCGGCCCGGTGTGCCGACGACAATCTGTGCACCGCGTTCCAAATCGTTGATTTGTTTCTTAATATCCGAACCGCCGTAAACCACGGCAATGTTCATATTCGGGATATGTTTCGAAAAACTGTTTAAATCGCTGGCAATTTGCAGCGTGAGTTCGCGGGTCGGGCTGAGGATCAGCGCCTGTGTCCTGCGGGTAGAGGTGTCGGTTTTCTGGATAATGGGTAATCCAAATGCGGCTGTTTTTCCGGTCCCTGTCTGGGCCAAAGCAACCATGTCCTGTCGGTCATTCAATAAAAAAGGAACTACTTTTTCCTGAATGGGTGTGGGCTGCTCAAATCCTAAATCTTCAACGGCTTGTTGAATTTCGGCGCTGAGGCCCATTTCATTAAATAATGTCATTCAAAATTCTTCTATAAAAATAATGGGCGCAAAGGTATTCTTTTTAAATGAATTCCAGTTAATTAAACCATTTTCTTTTGATAAGTGAATTCTGTATTAAATCCTTCCTGATTTTAGGATTTGGAAAGCATCCCCTTTAAAATTATTTTGTTCGCAATATTCAGCTTTATAAAACAAAAATCAGGAATGTAAATCTGAATCGATTACCTTTGTGCCAATAAATATTCAATATTGAACAAGATGAATATTTCATTACCATTGAGAACAAACCTAATTTTCAGGATTTTGATTCTCCTGATGATTGGTATTTCTGGTTTTGCCGGAGCACAGGAAACGGATACGATTATTCCGCTTGACCGGAACCCGGTAAAAATTCTCCGCAAAATTGATGTCAGAAAAATTACGCAGCACGGCTTTAACTTTTGGAAGGATGATTTTACCGGTCACTGGGCCGGTATTGATTTCGGATTTAACACATTCACAAATAAAGACTATTCAGGTTACGAAACAGAATTTATGGAGAACGAAGTGGTTTATTCCAATTCAACGTACATGAATATCATCCAGCAAAGCATCGGGTTGCAGCACAACCGGAATACGATAGGGCTGGTTACCGGGATTGGGTTGCACCTGCAAAGTTACCGGCTTAACCAAAACACGACCATTGAACGGGGTTTCAACGATATTATTGAACCACGCACCTTGTTTTTCGACCAGAACCAAAAATCGAAACTTTCCATCGTTTCTGTCATGGTTCCGCTGTTAGCCGAATTTCAGGTCCCGGTTAACCATTACGAAAACCGCCTGTACTTTTCGGCTGGAATCTACGGCAGTTACCGTCTGAGCAGTCATACCAAAATCAAGTACCGTGTTGAACGCAAAAAGGAAAAGCTGAAGACCCCCGATTTCCTTTCGTTGCAGGATTTTAAATACGGGTTAATGGTACGCACCGGCTACCGGTGGGTTAATCTTTTTGCCTGTTATGATCTGGTTCCGCTTTTCCGGGAAAACAAGGGACCTGAACTGACCCCGTTTACCTTCGGAATTACGGTAATGAGTTTTTAAAACTGGCAAAACAAACTAAAAGAAAAAAGCATGAAACCATACATTCTGGAAGAAACAAACTGGAAGCAGGTTAAAAATCAAAAATACGAGGTAGCTGTACTTCCGTGGGGAGCAACCGAACCTCACAATTACCACTTACCCTACGGAACCGATTCACTCGAAACCGCCCGGATTGCCGAAGATTCGGCCCGGATAGCATGGGGAAAAGGGGCAAAAGTAATGGTGCTGCCTACCATTCCGCTGGGAATTCAAAATGCAGGGCAGATTGAACTGCCGTTTTGTTTGCACACCCGGCTTGCCACACAAAGAATGATTTTGGAAGATATCCTCAAAGCGCTGTACAACCAGGGAATCCGTAAATTTGTATTAATGAACGGCCACGGGGGCAACGATTTCAAACAATTGGTCCGCGACCTCCAGCCCGAATTCCCTGAAATGTTGATTTCAATCGTGGAATGGTTCAGGCTATTTCCCAATTCACAACACTTCGAAGAAGATGGCGACCATGCCAACGAAATGGAAACCAGTATTATCCTGCATTATTTCCCGCATTTGGTACTGCCGCTCGAACAAGCCGGGGACGGAACAGCCAAAAAGTTCAGAATGGAAGCGCTGAACAATAAAACAGCCTGGACTCCCCGCCGCTGGGACAAAGTTTCAGCCGACACCGGCGTGGGAAATCCCAAAAAAGCTTCCGCCGAAAAAGGCTTTAAATTCCTGGAAGATGTCACCACAAAAATTGCTGACTATTTTGTTGATTTGGCCAAAAGCGATTTGGAAGACTTGTACGAATGATTTCTCTTCCCCTGAGGATTGAAACATAAAAAATCAAGGACAACCATTTCATGTTTTTAAATTTCACAGAATTCAGTAGTTTTGCCGGATAATACCATTAAATCATGAAATTACTTTTAATCAGCAATTCAACCATGCCAGGCGAAGCTTACCTGGATTATCCAAAGTACGAGATTAAGAAATTTTTAGGTAAGAAACCGGTAACTGCCGTTTTTATCCCATTTGCTGCTGTAACCTTTTCGTTTGACGAATATGTCGAAAAGGTAGAAACCCGTTTCCAGGAAATCGGCCATCATGTGGTTGGAATCCACACCTTCAACGATCCTATAGAAGCAGTTCGGGATGCCGAAGCTATTGTGGTTGGGGGCGGAAACACCTGGCAACTGGTACGGATGATGCACGACCAGTACCTGATGGAAGCCATCCGCGAAAAAGTACTGAACGGGACACCCTATATTGGATGGAGCGCCGGCGCAAACGTTGCCTGTCCCACCTTGCGCACAACCAACGATATGCCCATTATCGATCCGAAAGGATTCGAATGTATAAATCTGATCCCGTTCCAAATCAATCCGCATTATCTCGATGCCAATCCGGAAGGCCACGGTGGCGAAACCCGCGAACAGCGTATTCAGGAGTTCCTCGAAATTAATCCGGAAGTTTTTGTGGCCGGTTTGCGCGAAGGGACTATGCTCAAAATGGAAAACAACAGTCTCCATTTGATTGGCAACCGTTCGTGCCGGATTTTCAAAAAAGGGCAGAACCCGATTGAACTCTCTTCCAGCTCCGATTTTAATTTTCTGTTACAATAATATTAATTCTCTGAAACAGGTTTTGCAAAACCTACTGAAACAGATTTCAGGGGATGTGAACATTAATTCATTCTGAAAACTACCGGGTAAACGGCTAATTTTCACAGGGAAAGCAACATTTCACTACTTTTGTGCCGAATTAAACAGGAAAAGAAAATGGAACTACTTCAGAACAGTTATTTTGCACTTTTTGTGATTGTGGCACTGGGATTTATCCTGGGGAGGATCAAAATTTTCGGACTATCATTCGATGTTTCGGCAGTAATTTTTGTTGCGCTTGTTTTTGGCCATTTTGGTGTGGTCATCCCCAAAGATTTTCAAAATCTCGGGCTGGTATTGTTCATTTTTACCATCGGCATTCAGGCCGGGCCAGGTTTTTTCGAATCGTTTAAAAAGGAGGGCAGGCAACTGGCCTTGTTTGCCACGCTATTGATTGTGATTGCCGGAATCATTACCCTGTTCATTGTTTCATTTTCAGATATTGACAAAAACATTGCCATCGGGTTGTTTACCGGAGCGCTGACAAGTACGCCGGGACTGGCCGCCGCCATTGACTACACCGGTTCGCCGCTGGCTTCCATCGGCTATGGTGTGGGGTATCCGTTCGGAGTAATTGGCGTTATCCTTTTCATCCGGTTCCTTCCCAAAATGCTAAGAATATCCGTTAAAAAATCGGAAGAAGAATATCATCAGAAAATGAAGGACGAATTTCCGGTTATCCTCTGGAAACATTTTGTGGTCGAAAACGACAAAGTTGTCGGGAAAAGCCTGGGAGAACTGCAATTCAGACGAATAACCAAAGCTGTGGTTTCGCGGGTCCTCCACAATGGAATTGCCATTACTTCATCGCCTGGCACCGTGCTGTACAAAGGGGATCTGATTCGGGCAGTCGGTACGGAAGAAGCCTTAAAAAGTGTCGAAATACTGATCGGAAAGGCTACCGAGGAAGAAATACCGCTCGATCCGGGATACGATGTCCGCCGGGTTTTGGTAACCAACAAGGAAGTAGTCAATAAAACCCTTGGACAACTGAACCTGCTGAATACTTACAATGCAACCATAACCCGAATCCGTCGGGCAGGAATCGACATTTCGCCAACTCCCAATTCAAAAATTCAGTTCGGCGACAAATTGTTGATTGCCTGCAGTAAAACCAACATGGAAATGGTGGCCAACATTTTTGGGAACGACCAGAAGCGGCTTTCAGATACCGACATTTTACCAGTTGCTCTCGGGATCATTCTCGGTGTGGTTGTCGGAAAAATCAATATTGCACTGGGCTCATTTTCATTTAGCCTTGGACTGACCGGCGGGGTGTTGATAGTTGCCCTGGTGTTGAGCAGAATTGGAAAAACAGGACCGGTTTTATGGACCATGACCGGGGCAGCCAATCAATTGCTACGCCAGTTGGGATTAATCCTTTTTCTGGCTGCCGTCGGAACCGACGCCGGCGCCGATATCGTCCAGACTTTCGAACAGTACGGTATTCGTTTGTTTTTATTCGGAGGAATCATCACCCTGGCCCCTATGATATTTGCCGGTATCGCCGGGAAATGGCTATTCAAAATGAATATTTTGAGCTTGCTAGGCGCTATTAGCGGAAGTATGACCAGTACTCCAGGTCTGGCTGCTGCCGACTCGATGACCGACACCAATGCACATTCCATTGCCTATGCAACTGTATATCCGGTCGCAATGGTACTTTTAATCGTTGTGGTACAGATAATTACTGTTATTATATAAAAAGAAAAGGCAGATTTCTTTTTTGTTTTTCAGCTACCTTTTTTTCGGTTGATCTGATGGGACATTCCAGATGGAATTCATAGAATAAACATCGAGTTTGACAACGCCCAGTTCGCCACCATTGGTAAAAAGCGACAAATCATTCGCTCCTTCTTCCGGAGTAAAACAATTGGAAATGACAGTCTGCCCACCATTGGCATAAATCTCAATGGACGTGCGATCAACCAGGATCTCCAGCGAAATCTTGTTGTCAACCGGCATCAAAGGGACTGTTAAACCTAACACGGAAAGAGTTCCCCTTTTCACATTATAGAGGATCTCGGCTCCCGGTACTTTTTTGCTGCCCCGGATCATAAAACCGAAATTGTCTGATGTTTTCAAATCAAACTCACCGATAATATGCAGGCAGTCATCTTTAATCTTTTTAAGAATGTTCTCATTGATTCCGGGGATCAAACCTTTATTTTCCCATTTAAAATGTTTATTGTGCAGTTTTTCGATTTCGGTTACCGGTTTCCGGATGAGTTTGTATCCAAAATTAAAATGGGTAAGCGATAGCTGGCTGGGGAAAGTCATCTGACCGTTAAATGGCATCTCCGGAAATTCTCCGCCTTTCATCCAGGCAATCTGAATGGTTCGGCCATCCGACTCCGGAATATTACTCCAGGTTTGGGTGGCATAATAATTTTTCCCAAAATCGCTTTTCATTTTTGCAGTTTCCGGAGTAAATTCCTCGCCGTTAAAATTCCCGATAAGGTAGCTTCCATCGCCGTCGAAAAGAACCCATTTCTGTTCTCCGGGGCGGTTGGTCACCGGCAACTTTATCAAATCGGGGCATTCATAAAATCCATGTACATGACTTTTCCATTCCCAATTAATCAGATTTTCAGAAACATAAAAGGAAACACCTTTCGAACGGTCATCATCAGTATTTTTCCGGTATAAAACCATAACCCACTTTTGAGTTGGTTCGTGCCATAAAACTTTGGGATCGCGGGCATCATCCGTTTCATCAAAAGGAATGACCGGATTCTCCTCGTATTTTTCCCAGGTACGGCCTTTGTCGGTGCTGTAAGCAATTCGCTGTCCGCAATACTGGCTGGTGTAAAATGCAACCAGGGTTTTTTCGCTGCCTTTTTGTTTTCCCAATACATTCTTATCGTCAACAATAGCAGATCCCGAAAATGCCGTACATCTTACTTTATCATCCGAATTTTCATCCGGGTAAATGGCAACCGGAAGATGTTCCCAATGAACCAGATCGCGGCTGATGGCATGGCCCCAATGCATATAACCCCATTCGTTTCCTTTTGGGTTGTACTGATAAAACATGTGATATTCTCCTTTATAAAAAACCAATCCGTTGGGATCGTTATGCCAGTTTTTCTCCGGGGAAAAATGATATTGAGGCCTGTATCGTTCTGAAAAGGGAATATTCTCTGGTTTTGATGATGTAAATAGCAGAATTGTTACTGTTAAAATCAAAATTGTTAATAAATATCTCATAAAAAAGCCGTTAAAAATTTTGAAGTATTTTTTACAAATTGCTACTAAACTATAAAAATTAGTTGGAATAATAAATATTATTCCTATATTTACCCTTGCAAACCCATAAATAAAAACTGTCATGAGACGGACGCTTTCAATCGTCCTTACTATTGCCTCGTATGGTTATGGTAGGATGAACGAATTTAAACCAGTTTTTTCACTGTTGACTGAGTCGCTGAGAACCATTGGTTCACAATGTTTTCAGGTGATTTTTAATTCCAAAAACTTACTTGCAAACCCGGTCTTTGGAAATTTTCATTCAACAACATCAGCCAAACAGTTTTCATCTTTTATGTATTTTTTTTCATGCCCGTCTCATTACAAATCAATGTTATTATGAATTACAAACCCATAAATAATAACTGGCATGAAACGGACGCTTTTCGTTTTCCTATGCATTGTTGCGCTTTTCAATGCACAGGCACAGAAGCCCTCGTTTACCGATAAAGCCGTAACACGGCCTATGGTAAATATCGCTTCAGGAGATGTAAACAAAATGTTCACCCCACCACCCGCCCAGGCTGCACGCTTAAAATCGGCTGCAGTAAATACTACCAAAATCAACGTAGTTTATGTTGATTTTCCTGAAGAAGCCCAAAAAGCTTTTCAGGCTGCGGTTTCCATTTGGGAAAATTTAATTACAACAACGGTCCCGATTAACATTCTGGCCAAATGGGAAAAACTGGAAGGAAATACCCTGGCCTACGGTTTTCCGTCGATGTTTTACAAAAATTTTAGCGGGGCACCAGTAAGGGATGTATTTTACCCTGTCGCCCTGGTGGAAAAGCTTACCGGACAAGAATGGAGTGGAAAAGAGGCCGACATTGTTTGCAGTTTTAACAAAAACCAGTCATGGTACTTTGGGTCCGACGGTAACACTCCCACCAATCGTTATGATTTTATCACGGCTGTACTGCATGAAATCACTCACGGTCTTGGTTTCTCGGGCTTTTTTAAAGCTGAAAATGGCATGGCTTCATTCAGCAATTCCAGCAATCTCCCCAGCATTTACGACTATTATGTTTTCAACTTTGAACAACAAAGAATTGCCGATGAGAATATTTTCAGCAGGCCTTCGGATGTGTTAATGCAACAGTTGACCTCGCAACGGTTGAAATTCACTTGTGAAGAAAGCCAAAAAAATAAATCGGCATCGCTTCCGGCCACATTGTTCGCTCCGTCCACCTGGCAAGACGGTTCGAGTTTGTATCACCTTAACAAATCGGATTCTGAAAACGGAAACAGCAATTTAATGTCGGCCTACAAATTGAAAGGTGAGGCCATTCATTCGCCCGGAGAAAATGTACTCCGCATCATTTCAGATATGGGATGGGAAAGTATGTCGTTTGATTTTGAAACGATCCGGGATTTTGAACAAACTTGTGCCGAATTACCCGTTCAAATCAGGATTTCAGGTGATGTGGCACCTGACACATCATCTGTCAAGATCATTTATTCCAAAGATTATTTTACCACCTGCGATACGGTAAAGCTGAGTTTTGATCCTTCAAAAAACAGCTTCACAGGAAATATTTCAGTCAATAATTTTTACGGGAACGTACAATACTATTTTATTGCCAACAGCACCACTAACAAAGCATATTCATTCCCGGGTACTGCTCCGGCAAAAAAATACTGTTTCAGAATTGGCCCCGATTACTCTGTGCCTACGGTTCAACACAACCCGGTTAAACTGGTAACCGCATCCGAAGAGTCGGTAAAATTATCAGCGGTTGTAACCGATAACCTGGGCGTAAGTTCAGTTGTAGTTGAATACAAGGTTGATGGTGTGGAAAAGGAACCGATTACCCTGAAGTTGAGTTCGGGTAATGTTTTTTCGGCCACCCTCCCGGTTTCCAAAGAAATTTCACAAAGCAGCAATTTTGAGTACCGGCTTATTGCCAGCGATGCTTCAAAAAACAAAAATAAAATTTCAGCCCCGGCTTCCGGTTTTTACCCGGTTACTGTTTTTAAACCGCAGGAAGCACTTGCCGGATTTCAATCGGATTTTGACCTGGCTGCCGAAGATTTTGTTGCCGATGGTTTTGAAATTTCAGCAATCAGTGGCTTCACCGGAGGAATGATGCACACAGCCCATCCTTACCCGGTTTCGGCTCTCGAAAATGAAAACTACAACCTGATTTCGCAGCTAAAACACCCCATCATCCTCAAAGAAAATGGTAAAATGACCTTTGATGAAATCGTACTGGTTGAAACTGGTGAAACGAATGCTTCATTTACCGACAAATTATTTTACGATTATGTAATTGTTGAAGGCAGCAGGGATGGAGGGAAAACCTGGCTCCCCGTGACCGAAGGCTATGACTCAGGAAGTGACGACCAGTGGTCAGCTTGCCTCAAATCATCGTTGATTAACAACTCGATAACAGCAGCTCAGGAAGATATGTTTGTTCAACGGACCATCAACCTCACTGCCAACAACGGTTTTAATGCAGGCGATACAGTTCTGTTCCGGTTCAGGCTTTCCTCCGACAAGTCGGTAAACGGATGGGGGTGGGCCATCGACAACCTGAAGATCCAGGAAAGTACGGATGATGAAGAAACTGTTGCCGAAGACCAGATTCGGGTTTACCCGAATCCTTTTTCCAGTAACTTTTTTATCGACTGCTCAAATGCTTCCAGCATGGCATCCGTTGATATCCGCGTTACCGATCTCGCCGGCAAAACGGTTTTCAGTGAAACCTGGTCCGATTCGCATTTCAACTCAAAAAAACAGATCGATCTGTCCGATATTAAATCAGGAATTTACCTGGTTTGTATGGCCACAGACGCCTCACAGATAATAACAAAAAAAATCGTTAAATATTAATTTAAAAAAATCATTATGAAAACTTTATTATTGGTAGCATTGTTAGCCGCAGCCATTGGTTTGGCCGCATCATTGTTCATTTTTTTCAAACTGGTTTTTGCAAAAAAATCACAGTTGTTATAAATTAAAAAAAGCGCGTTTGCATCAGATAAATGCAGACATTTTGTTTATGGGGAATGCCGGATTACGATCCGGCATTTTTGTTTGTGCCCTTTTAATGAACTAATTCTCTATTCAACAGCTTTTTTTGCTTCACAAAAAAAGCTGAATTATTTTAAAATTTCTGATTTTTTAACAGCTGCAATTCATATATTGGCGGATTGATTGAAAAAGTATGAAGTGGATTACGTTTATAATTTTACTGGTTATTGCGGTTAGCCCTGCAGGAGCCCAGCAAAAGTTGCAAAAGAAGAAGTTTGATGTGCCGCCAGCCGTTATTTATGGTTCAGGAAAAGTTGAAAAGTCATTCATCCCGCCGCCTTCCGGTTTTATGCCCGAGCTGAAATCGGCTGGCGAAAAAAAGGCCGATATTGTTGTAAATTACATTTCATTCCCCGAAAATGTGAAAGAGGCATTTGAATATGCTGTCGGCATTTGGGAAACCATTATCGAATCAACGGTTCCCATATACATGGAAGCTGTCTGGACTTCACAGGGTGAAAACACGCTGGGAAGCTGTGCTCCCTACGATGAATTTTTCACCAATTTCAAAAATATCCCCCGCGAAAATATTTATTACCCGGTGGCCATTGCCGAAAAATTATCGAAACAGCAAATTACCGGGCCTGATACTGCCGACATTAATGCCTCTTTTAACAAAAATGTAAAATGGTATTTTGGCACCGATGGAAAAACGCCCGATTCACTGTATGATTTTGTGACGGTGGTTTTGCACGAAATCGGACACGGACTTGGATTTTATGGTTTCTATTTTGTTAGCGGAACCGAGGGGATTTACGGATTTTACAATTACGGGGACCTTACTTCATTCGACGATTTGGTGGTAAATAAAAACGGCATCCGGCTAGCTGATACTACTGTTTTTAAAAATCGTTCCCTTGAATTAAAAAACGCATTGACAACCAATGCTCTGTACATCAACAGTCCCGCGGCAATTACCGACAACGGGGGTGTTATCCCTAAATTATATGCGCCTTCGCCCTGGGACGGCGGTTCGAGTGTGTATCATTTAAGTGAAACAAACTTTTACACCGGCGACATCAATTCGCTGATGACCCCCTTTTTAGGGAAAGCTGAAGTGATTCACGATCCCGGCCCCATTGCCGGCGGAATTCTGGCCGACATCGGGTGGAAACATCTGTACATTGAATTTGAAAAGTTAAAGGATGTGGAAGAAATTCAACCCCTGGTTTTCAATGTGGATTTGGAAAGCGATTATGATCTCGACACTACATCACTTTTTGTGATTTATTCCACCGACGGGTTTAGTTCCCATAGCGATTCGGTTCTCTTGGTGCCGGACACGCTCCCTGGTCGTTTTTCAGCCGAACTGATTCCTTCTTCCGAAACTTCAGTCATTCATTATTATATTCACGCCAAAGATGTAAAAAACCGGATTTTTACAAAACCAGAAAAGGCTCCGGATAGTTTGTATTCCTTAAAAATCGGGCCCGACAACGAACCGCCGGTGATTGTCCATGCTGAAATCCCTTTTTACCTCATGAACAACTCAGATTTGTTTATTTCGGCCGAAGTTGACGACAACCTGGGCGTTGATACGGTTACGGTTGAATACGCTATCAACGGTGTGGCAAAAACTCCTTTTGGATTGTCGCGCGATTCACTCAAAATTTATTCGGGCCAGTTTAATTTCAATAAAAACCTGTTGAACGACGGCGATATCATCACATACCAGGTGGTGGCTAAAGATGCATCAAGGGCACAAAATATCCAAAGAAGCCCCGCGGAGTCGGAATATTCGTTCAAAGCAGAAAAAATCTACGATTTGGCTAATGCCTATTTCTCCGATTTTAACGCTTCCACTACCGATTTTGTCATCAAGGATTTCGTGATTAATACTGCGTCGCGGTTTAAAGACGGGGCGCTGCACAGTCCGCACCCATACCTCAGCCCGGAGCAGGACGAAAAAACGATCGATTTTATTACCATTCTGAAATATCCGATTATTTTAAAAGAAAACGGGATAATGAGTTTCGATGAAATAGTTTTGGTTGAACCTGGCGAAGACAATTCGGCATATGGGGATGAAGATTTTTGGGATTATGTGATTGTGGAAGCGAGCAAAGACTCCGGCAGAACCTGGGCTCCTGTTATCGACGGTTATGATTCACGGGCCAATTCAAACTGGGCAGATTTATATACTCAAAGTATTATTGACCAGGTTTCAATAGCCAGAGGAGGCCCCGAGATGTTTGTGAACCGCGAAATCAACCTGACCGGCAAACCTGGTTTTGCCGCCGGCGATACCGTTTTGTTCCGTTTCCGCCTGTTTTCCGACCCGTATGCACACGGCTGGGGCTGGACCATCGATAACCTGCGCATCCAGACGCCGGTTTCAGCGCCCCTGACTTTACTCTCGCCCGGAAATGTTTCGGTTTACCCCAACCCGTTTGATCATAAAATCACTGTTTCGGTTCAACCGCAACAGAACATTAAAAAAATTCAGATCGAAGTGTACAATCCATTCGGGCAAATTATCAAATCGCTTGTTCTCAGCGATATAAATGAACCGTTAAAAGAAGAATTGAGTTTTCCGGGATTAGTCCCGGGCGTGTATTTTGTAATGGTTAAAGAAAACGGGACACCGGTTTATTCTCAAAAACTGATCAAAAAGTAGAAGGTATGAAACAGGCTGAAAGGCAGGCAGATTAATAAATTGTAATAAAATTATTTTCAAAGCCTGAATAATATTTCATTTTTAAAATATATCTCTATATTTGCTTTCAAATTCATTAAAATGAATAGGTCAATTAACAATACTTTCTTTTACTGGTATTTTTATTTTGGTTCTGAAACCGGGATCAGCAGGTAAAGTATTGTTTGATATGAAAATATTTACTGAGAGGTCTCGAAAATTCGGGGCCTCTTTTTTTTAAGAAATCAGAATGAAAACAACAATTATTGGATTAGGCCTGATTGGCGGATCGTTGGCGAAAGATTTGCGGAAATCAAAATTTGCCACAGAAATTTCGGGGATTGAAAACAACGAGGAAAATGCAAGGCAAGCCCTTGAACTGGGACTGGTTGACCGGATTGAATCCTTTGAAACGGGAATCCAGCATACCGATATGATTATTATTGCCATCCCTGTTGACAAGGAACTGGAACTTCTACCCAAGGTACTCGATAAAATCAGGAGCAATACCACAGTCATCGACATGGGTTCTACCAAACGGATGATTACTGATTTGGTCCGAAACCATCCGCGGAGAAAGAATTTTGTGGCGGCACATCCCATGTCGGGAACCGAAAATTCGGGGCCGTCGGCAGCAATTGAAGATCTTTTCAGGGGAAAAATCACCATCCTTTGCGACCAGGAAGATTCGGGACCGCAACATTTGGCGCTGGCCGAAAAAATGTTCCAGAACCTGGGCATGGATATCGCCTACATGACTTCCGACGAGCAGGATCACAGCACCGCGTTTGTGTCGCACTTGCCACATGCAGCCGCTTTTGCACTGGCAAATGCCGTTCAGGCTATTCAGGACCGTAAAATAATTTTCGATCTGGCCAGCGGGGGGTTCCGCTCTACCGTCAGGCTTGCTAAAAGTTCAGGAACCATGTGGCACCCCATCTTTGAACAAAACAGGGCTTACGTGGTTGAATCGCTGGATGTTTATATTAAACACCTGCAGGAGTTTCGCGATTGTATGAAAAACAATGAGTCGGAAAAACTGAAAGAGTTAATCCTGAACGCTAATAAAATCAGGGGTATACTTGAGGGAGAAACCCCGGAATTGGTAAAAAATGAAGAAAGACTGGTAAAATTTTATACAAAATAATCATGACAACAAAACTGGAAATTAATCCGATAAAAAAATGGCTGCCCCAAATTAACAATCCGCTGCTGATTGCCGGGCCATGCAGCCTCGAAACCGAAAAGCAGACGCTGGATACCGCCCGGTTACTGGCCAGCGACCACCGGGTTTTTGTTTACCGCGGCGGGGTATGGAAACCCCGTACACGTCCCGGATCTTTTGAGGGAGTCGGGTCAATTGGATTGAAATGGCTGCAACTGGTAAAACAGGAAACCGGGTTGCCGGTAGGCACCGAAGTGGCCAATGCCCAGCACACCGAAGAGGCGCTGAAAGCCGGAATCGATGTATTATGGATTGGCGCCCGATCAACAGCCAGCCCTTTTGTAGTGCAGGAAATTGCCGACGT
>CAZHKI010000048.1:0-4157 GCA_964533365.1 uncultured Maribellus sp.
TTCTGGCGTTCCGGATCGCGGATACCTTCCACAGTATATTGTAGCATGTAACGGTAAGTCTGCTCCTGATTACGGTATTCGTCATAAAAATTGCCAAGGCCATTTTCGCTGATCATTTTTCCCAGCAGATCAAATGCCGGTTTTAATTTGCGATCGGCAAGATGATTACAAATTCCTGAATATTGGATTTTGATTTCCTTTTCTGTCATTTTTAATTGTACTTATTCAAATGTAACGGAAAAACAGGATGGTACAAAAATCTATCCATGTTTAATTTCAGGGAGCTTTGCCTGAAAAAAGGAAACCAGGACTGACAAAATTGCAAAGTTGAATTTCGTCGCTTGACGTTCGGATTTCATCACAAATTGTCAGGATTTCCGACTGCCTTAACCCAATATTGAATTTTCAGTCAAATAATTGAATTGGATTCAGAATAATCCGGAAGCAAAACAAATCAGGAAACAACCTATTTAAAACAATAATCAAGGGTGATAAAACGATACTTCCATTTTATCGTTATCTTTATCTCTCCAATTTTTACAGTATATTCGGGCTTTAATTAAACCTTTTCCAATTAGAATAATCATATTTGTTATATTTTTCTATACTGATGCTTAAATCAAAAAACTTAGAATTTATTGGAAAAAATCTACAAATGAAATGTACTTCAGAACAATTCCGGAATGGATATTCACTTTAAAAATAACTGATATCAATACTACAATGGAAACAAAAAGAGAATTTTTAAAAAAACTGGGATTATTA
Organism: uncultured Maribellus sp.; assembly: GCA_964533365.1. Taxonomy (GTDB): domain Bacteria; phylum Bacteroidota; class Bacteroidia; order Bacteroidales; family Prolixibacteraceae; genus Draconibacterium. Next base: position 766 of record CAZHKI010000048.1, read on the forward strand.
ACCGTAGGTGGAATGGTTGGCAGTACGCTTTCGCCGGCTTTTGCATCGGGTTCGAAAAATAGTTCTTCAGCCCCTAAAAAAAGCATCGGGTTGCAAACCTATTCCCTTGGAAAAGAGTTAACCGACGATGTTCCGGGTGGACTGAAAAAAGTGGCCAAAATCGGGTATAGTACCATCGAACCAGCGGGCTACCGCGACCGGAAAATGTACGGATTCGACATGACCGAATTCCGAAAAATGGCCGAAGGCGTTGGACTGAAAGTAACCGGTTCGCACGTCAATCCACCGGTACGCAAATACAGCAAAGAAAACATGGCCGAAATCACCGATTTCTGGAAAGCTACCGTGGAAGATCATGTAAAATGTGGGGTAAAATCGATTGTGCAACCTGGTATGCCTACCATCGACAATCACACCGATGCTGCCCTGGTTTGTGAGGTGTTCAACAAGGCCGGTGAAATTGCCAAAAGCGCCGGAATCCGCTGGGGATACCACAACCACAGCGGCGAATTTAAACGGATTGTCAAGGAGGGAGAATCAGGGAAAGGAGATGTTGTTTACGACCTGATGTTAAACGGCACCGATCCAAAACTGGTTTTCTTCGAAATGGATGTGTACTGGACCGTGATGGGGCAGAACGACCCGCTCGAATATTTCGAAAAATATGCCGGCCGGTTCCCCATTCTCCACATCAAAGACCGCTCGGTGCTGGGGAAATCGGGAATGATGAACTTTGAAAACATCTTCAAAAAAGCATACGAAAACGGACTGGATGAATTTTATGTCGAACTTGAAGGAATCAGGAGCGGAATGAGCCAGTTTGAAGGAGTGAAACAGTGTTTCGACTACCTGAACAACGCACCGTTTGTCAAATAAAATGAGGTACAAAATTAATAATAACAGGCGCCGGAAATTCCGGCGCCTGTTTTCTTTTAATAATCTGGTATTAAACTTTTTCGGAGGTTGAAAGTCAAAATATTGTTTTAACTAAATTATGAGATCAAAAAACGTTTTTTACAACTTCTTCAACTGGCTTAATTCAACAGAATTTTTTGCCCGGCCTTCAAAAAAAATCCCGGGAAAATGGATTTTAAAAGAATTCTATTTTGAACCGGAGAATGAACTGGTTCATTTCGGCGAAGATCGGTTAAAAAATGAAAATCTTTTTTGGGAGCTTGAATTTTTTGGCGTTGGGCAATTCAACCACCGCAGCCATCTTTCCATTCCCCTTATCGACAACCTGGCCAGCGGAAACTGGAGCCGGTCGCGGAATTTCATCACCCTCGCCCACCCTGCCGACTCAGAGAAAAGCATTGAATTCCAGTTTGCTATTGAAAAAGACATACTGAAATTGTTAAAAAAAGATAGCCTGGGGCAAATTCAGTTTTTTGGTTTTTTCCGGAAAATGAATGACTCAAAATAGCCAGGATAAAGTATCCTATTCCTCTTAATCCCTTTCATTTTTCATCAATTTTTAACCGTTTCTTTCCCTGTTTAACCATTAAAATGATTAATTTGGCGACAGGTATAATCATAAAAACGAATAATCATGTTGGGCATAAAATTATTCTTATTGTTTTTAATCGGTGGAATTACATTGGCAAATGCACAAACCGATAATGGAGTGATGCGAATGGACGAATTCCGGAATCCCCAAAAAAGACAAATGATTCAGATTCCCGGGTTCGGTGGCTTTCAGACGTTAAAATGCGATTTTCACATGCATACGGTATTTTCCGACGGGCTGGTATGGCCCAGCATCAGGGTACAGGAAGCCTGGCAGGAAGGACTGGATGTGATGGCCATCTCCGATCATATTGAATACACGCCACATTCGAAAGATCTGGTTGTCGACAACAACCGCGCTTATGAAATTGCAAAAGATGCGGCTGCCGAAAATAATATTATCCTGATTAAGGGGAACGAAATTACGCGGAATACGCCTCCCGGCCATTTTAATGCCATTTTTAATGGCGACTCCAAAGAATACATTTCTGACAGAGACAATAGTAAAGATAAACAGGCCGTGATGACAGCGGCTGATCAGGATGCTTTTATTTTCTGGAACCACCCCGGCTGGAAAGTTAGTTCTATCGAAAGTTCTTACGAATGGATCGATCTTGTGGACGAATTGGTCAAGGAAAAGATTCTGGGCGGGATTGAAGTTTTTAACGGCTTCGGATTTCATAAAAAAGCACTCGACTGGTGTATTGATAACAACCTTACGGTGATGGGATCGACCGATATGCACAACATCGTTGGCTACACCTATAATTTCGGTGAAGGAGCCCACCGGACCATGACACTGGTTTTTGCCAAAGAGCGTACTGCTACTTCGGTGCGCGAAGCGCTGGAAGCCGGACGGACCGTGGCATGGTCAAGCAAATATATTGCCGGTAAAGAAGAACATGTGAAAAATCTATTTAACGCCTGTGTTGAAATGGGTTCTCCATTTTATTCAAAAAAAGGGACAAGCAGCAACGGCACCGAAACCATAACTAACTATTACGAAATCAGTAACAACAGCGATTTGTATTTTGATATGGAACTGAAATCGGGCGAAGGAACCGGAAAAGTTACCCTTTTCCCGCAGTCGTCACAAATCATTTCAGCGCCCGCCGGGCAGGAAAAATTAACCTACGAAGTGGTTACCGCCTTTATCCGAAGCGACAAACACTTAGTAGTGGAAATTCCGCTTAAATAACAGGCAATTTTTTAAGAATGAAGGTTTCGGCTTTCCCTGAAAATATCAAGCGCAGCAGGGAAAGGCTGTAATGCCCGTTCAAAAATTCCGAGCGAGTATGCAATGGTAAGCCCGTAATTGGTAATCGGGACGCCGGCTTCCCGGGCTTTCATAATACGGCTGAGCATTTCCCGCCGATTCCACATACAGGCCCCGCAGTGAATGATAATTTTGTAGTCGTTAATATTTTTCGGGAAATCATGTCCCCGGGTGCTGTCGATTTGCAATTTTCCGCCAACGTATTGAGTGAGCCAGCGGGGAATCTTAACAGTCCCGATATCTTCGCCAATGGGATGATGCGAGCAGGCTTCAGCAATCAGTACTTTGTCGCCCGCCTTTAAATGGTCGATGGCCATGGCTCCCCGCACCATTTCATTCAGATCGCCCTGAAACCGGGCAAACAGAATAGAAAAAGAAGTCATTGGGATTTCAGGCGGCGTGTCGGCGGCCACTTTTAAAAATGCCTGCGAGTCGGTAACCACCAACCGGGGAGGTATTTTAAACCGCGAGAGCGCTTCGCGAAGTTCGCGAGCGGGTGGCCGATGAGCCCGGCGTTCACCGCGTTCGCCGCCGTGATCTTCGATTCCATGAAGGCCGCGCCCGCCTGCACGGAGAACGCGTCGGTGATGTTGCCCACCAGGCCCAGCTC
>CAZHKI010000048.1:4167-13498 GCA_964533365.1 uncultured Maribellus sp.
CGCGAAGTTCGCGTTCTTTCACCACAACGCAAAACGAATCGTTATCGAGCAAATCGCGGATGCTTTGCACCTGTGGAAGAATCAGCCGGCCTTTGGGAGCTTCCTTGTCAATGGGAACAACCAAAACAGCGGCTTCGCCGGAAGGCACCAGGTCGGACAAAATACCCGGACGATCGATAAAATCGGCCGGGGCCGATTGCAGAAGCAGTTGCCGCAGTTTTAACATTCCAACTCCGGTAGTAGCTGACGTTGTTACATATTTTATTTTCCCCGCGTTGAGCTGCGAGGTGATTTCACTGTTTTCTTCAAAAAGATCAATCTTGTTGAATACAACGATAAATGGAATTTCGCGGGTTTTGAACGTCTCCATGATTTGGTTTTCATAATCGCCCCAGTCGTTAAAATTGGAAACAATGATTCCCAGATCAGTACGATCGAAAACCGCCAGGGTTTTGGTTACCCGTTTTTCACCCAAATCGCCGACATCGTCAATACCGGCTGTATCAATAAACAACACCGGACCAAGCGGAAGCAGTTCCATCGGCTTTTCCACCGGATCGGTGGTGGTGCCGGCAATTTCAGAAACGATGGAAACATCCTGGTGGGTCAATGCATTCAGAATACTGGATTTTCCGGTATTTCTCCGGCCAAAAATTCCAATGTGCAGGCGAAACGATTTTGGTGCTTTCATTCAAAGTATATTGAGCGGGCTTTAAATTACAAATTGATTTCCATTCTTCCAATGGCAGGAACAAAAAAGGGCGCTTTGCAGCACCCTTTCATCTGTGAAATAATTGTTTTATTTCTTTTCTTTTTTAACTTGTTCCCCACCACAGGTCTTACCAGCCTCAGCACATTTTTTCTTTTGAGCTTCTGAACAACCGGAAGCTTCTGTTTCTACGGTTGCTTTACCTGTTGTTTCAGATTTTTCTGCACAACAAGCTTTGGTTTCAGCAGCCTTTTTGGTTTCTTTCTTTTTGTCTTTGTCGGTGAATTGAACATTCAGGCCATCATCCGAAGCTGCAACCAGCATAATCTGCGATTTTTCAGTGTTGAAAAATTTTGCCGGTGCATTTGCCATAGAAACGCCATACGCCACAACGAGTGCGAAAATCAGAATTAATTTTTTCATGGTTCTTAATTTTTAATGATTTGTATTAATTTTTATTTTACTTATGCTCAAAATGTTAATTTTTTGATTTATAATCAGTTGCAAAATAATCTTTTTTATTTAATGGCGAAATAGTTTCAAATAAAAAACGAAAAAAAAGCTGTTCCTGTAAGAAGAACAGCTTTTTTATTTACTGGGCAGTCCGGTTATTTAGAACCGCCTTCTTTTTTATCGCCACAATCGCTTTTGGGTTTTTCAGCGCATCCTGCTGATTTGGCAGTAGCACAACCTTCGGCTTTGGCTTCGGCTTTTGCAGTGCCACACCCTTCACTTTTAGCGGCTTTGGTATCTTTAGCCTTGGCTTTGTCTTTTTCTCCCTCTGGTGAAACCTTGTTATCGTCGGCAACCAGGATTACTTTTACATCGTCGGTTATCACTACCTTTGCTGATGCAGTGGATACTGAAACGCCGTACGCAACTACAAGTGCTAAAACAAATAATACTTTTTTCATGGTCTTTAAATTTTAGAATTATACACTATTAACTTTCACAATATTAATTTAGATTCAATAATAATAAGTTTTCATTCAAAATCAAAATAAAATAATAAGATTTTTTTATCTTTTATCAAACAACGATACAAACCACTGATAATCAGATAGCAAAAATTGTTAATGAAATGTGAATTTTTATTCATTCAATTTCCTAACCTGCAAGTCGATTCAGGTGAAATGATTTCTTCGAATTCAATTTCAGTCATGAGCCGGGTTAAGCGGATAGCTTCCCTGATGGAAATATGATTTTCTTTGGCTGATTTCACAATTTCAGTGGCCTTTTCGTACCCGATTTTTGGGATTAACGCGGTGATGATTGCCGTCGAATTTTCCACCTGTTGTCTGCAAACAGTTTCGTTTGCTGTAATTCCCGAAACACAATGTTTTTTTAAAACAGATGTTGCGGAAATCAAAATGGTGAGATTTTCGAGCAGTGCAGCGGCAATCAGGGGTATGAACGGATTCAGTTCGAGATTTCCCGAACTGCATGCCTGGGTTATAACGAGGTCGTTCCCCATGACTTTCATGGCTGCCTGGGCAACAGCTTCGGGAATTACCGGGTTTACTTTTCCCGGCATGACGGATGAACCGGCTTGCCGGGGAGGCAGGTTAATCTCTCCCAGCCCGGCATCGGGGCCGCTGGACAACAGTCTGAGGTCGTTACTGATTTTCAGCAGGTTGCTGGCATGAGCTTTCAGTATTCCGGAAACTTCAACAAAAACATCGGCATTTTGAGTCGCGTCGATCAGGTTTTCGGCTCTTGCCAGTCCGAGTCCGGTATTTTCGCGCAATTGCTCAATCACCCTGAAAATAAAAGATCGGGGAGCGCCCAGTCCTGTGCCGATGGCGGTTCCGCCCAGGTTAACCACCCTCAGCCGTTCCTCGCATTTGTAAATTCTCCAGCGGTCGCGGTTAAAAGCTTCGGCATAAGCGCCCATTTCGCGCCCGAGCGTGGTTAAAACGGCATCCTGCAATTGTGTACGGCCAATTTTTACAATGTGTGCAAACTCTTTTTCCTTTTGCTGAAAGGTTTCCTGCAACATAAGTACATTTTGCTCCAGGTGGCGCAACAACCGGATTGCAGCAATTTTCAATGCTGTGGGATACGTGTCGTTGGTGGACTGATGAAGGTTCACATCATCGAGAGGAGAAATGATTTGGTAACTTCCCGGAAGTTCACCCAAAATTTGGAGCGCCCGGTTGGCAATTACTTCGTTTACGTTCATGTTGGTGGAAGTTCCGGCGCCACCCTGCAACGCATCAACCAGAATATGTTCAGTTAACAAAACCTGGCTCATTTCAAAACAAGCTGTTTCAATGGCAGAGGCTTTTTTACTGTTGTCCTTCCAGAAACCAAGCTGAATGTTGGTTTGTGTGCAGGCCAGTTTCACTTCGCCAAAAGCCTTTATCAGTTCAAGGTGCACTTTCTGTCCGGATATTGGAAAATTTTCAATAGCACGTGCTGTGTGAATTCCCCAAAGCACACCAGAAGGAATTTGCTTTTCACCCAACCAATCGGTTTCTGTTCTTAATTGATCCATATTACTTATACTTCCCAGAAAGATTATACTTTACTGATTCACAAAAAAAATTCAACGGCTAACAAAAAACGTCATCCCGCCCGTCGATGACCCGCTGAACCAGTTTTTCGGCGCGTTGCCGGGCAACTCCGCTCATACTTTCAATGGTCGAATGGATAAGTGCATTGCCAATTTCAGCAGTTTCAGGACTGGCAAAATTTTGCAGATATTCCTTGAACGACGACAATGCATTGGGCGCGCAGTGCAGTTTTATATCGCCGGGTTTGGCCAAATCCATAAAATCCTGTCCCGTTCTTCCCAGCCGGTAACAGGCCGTGCAAAACGACGGGATATAACCCATGTTGGCCACATCGCGAATCACTTCGTCCAGCGGACGGTGATCGCCCAGGCTGAACTGGCCGGAGGGATCGTCTTCCGTTTCTTCTTCGTAACCGCCCGGGTTGGTTCGGCTTCCGGCCGAAATCTGGCTCACGCCCAGCGCGAAGGTTTCGCGGCGCATTTGTGCTGTTTCGCGGGTTGACATGATGATGCCGGTGTAGGGAACGGCCAGCCGTAAAATGGCCACAATTTTGCGAAAATCGATATCCGAAACCGGGAAAGGCGGATGTGAGGCCAGATCGCTGTTGGTGGCCGGCTCCAGTCGCGGAACGCTGATGGTGTGCGGCCCAACTCCAAATTTATTTTCCAGTTCGGCAATGTGCTGCATCATGGCCAGAATTTCAAAACGGTAATCGAACAGCCCAAACAGGACGCCAATTCCCACATCGTCAATTCCGGCTTCCATGGCGCGGTGCAGCGACCACACTCTCCAGTTATAATCGCGTTTTTTCCCGCCAAGGTGAACTTTTCGGTAGGTTTCGCGGTGGTAAGTTTCCTGAAAAATCTGGTATGTTCCAATCCCGGCTGCTTTCAGCATCCGAAACTCAGGAGTATCAAGCGGGGCAATATTTACATTAACCCGGCGAATTTCTCCATGTTCCGATTTCACACTGTAAATGGTTTTTATGGAATCGAGGATGTACTGAAATCCCCGGTTGGGATACGACTCACCAGCCACCATCAGGATTCGTTTATGCCCCTGGTTAATCAACACCTCCACCTCGCGGGCAATGTGTTCCTGTGAAAGTGCATTGCGAACAATTTCCTTGTTGGTAGCCCTGAAAGCGCAATAGAGGCATTCATTGGAACACATATTCGAAATGTAAAGCGGGGCAAACAACACCAGCCGCTTGCCGTAGATGGTTTCTTTCACTTCGTTGGCAGTTTGGAATAATTCGGAAAGCATTTCGGGATCGCTGACACCCGTTAAAACGGCAACATCGGCCATGTTGAGCCCTTTCATTTCGCGGGCTTTGGCCAAAACTTCCCTGATCTTAACAAAATCGGCCTTTTGATTAGCTTCCAGAATTTCCCAGACACGGGATTCGTTGATAAAATCGGCAGACACATTATACATGATGATTCGCTTTTTAATTAATACTGAAACAACTACTTTTTCGACAACCCAGATTTTACTGAAACTCCATGGATATTTCCCAGCTTTCCGGTCAGTTCTCCCAGCTGATCGGTGGTGGCGTCAATCACCAGGGTAATTACAGACGTCCGTCCTTTGACATTAGGTAATCCTGTACGGACCAAAATTAATTCAGAATACTGGCTTAGAATTTCGTTTACCACACCCGAACATTTTTCCCGGTCGTCAATGATAATCCCTACAAAACCCAAGCGTTTAAGACTTTCATTCATAGTTCAAACTATTTTTTATACGGGAATGCTGAAATGGTCAGGTAAAACAGCTTAAAACTGTTTCTTTGCCTGTTTTCCCTAAAGTCAGCGACTGCCTTCCCGCAGGATTTGGTTATAAAGGTAGCTGATAAATGTTGATAATAAATGATTTATGCTTATGCTTTTATATGTTGTTGAATGTTAAATCGTATAAAACGAACTACTGTCACGCTACAAATTCTATTTTTACGGCAATGAAATCAGTCAGAGAAATACTGGAACAGAAAGATTTCACGCGTGACGAAATCGGGCAGCTCCTTCAGTCGGAAGGCGACGATCGTGTTCTTTTGCTGAAAAAGGCGAAACAGGTAAAGGAATCAACAGTGGGCAAAAAAGTATTTTTTCGTGGACTGGTCGAGTTTTCCAATGTATGCTCGAAAGACTGCCTCTATTGCGGGATTCGGAAAAGCAATAAAAACGTTGTCCGTTACCAAGCCTCGGATAACGAAATTCTGGATGCATGTCGTTTTGCATGGGAAAACCGGTTTGGTTCGGTGGTTTTGCAGTCGGGCGAGCTGACATCGCAGACTTTTGTCAAACGCGTCGATACACTGCTGAAAAAAATCAAACAACTTTCGAACAACGAACTGGGCATAACCCTGAGCTGCGGCGAGCAAAGCCAGGAAACATACCGCCGCTGGTTCGAAAGCGGCGCTCACCGCTACCTGCTCCGCATCGAAGCTTCCAATCCCGCATTATACTATAAAATTCATCCCAATACAAAAAAGCACTCTTTCGAAATCAGAAAAGAAGCTTTACAATTTTTGCGCGAAACCGGGTACCAGGTAGGAACCGGCGTAATGATTGGACTCCCCTTTCAAACGATAGATGATTTAGCCGGCGATTTGCTGTTTTTCAAAGAAACCGACATCGACATGTGCGGAATGGGGCCGTACATTGAGCATGAAAACACGCCGCTTTATGCATTCCGCCATTTGTTGAAAAGCCGCCAGGAACGGTTCGATTTGGCGCTGAATATGATTGCCGTACTTCGCCTGCTGATGCCCGACATCAATATTGCTGCTGCCACGGCGCTTCAGGCTATCGATCCGGCCGGGCGCGAAAAAGCGCTGGCAGTGGGCGCCAATGTAATCATGCCCAACCTCACCCCCTGCGAATACCGCAAAGAATATCTGCTGTACGAAGACAAACCTTGTCTGGACGAAGATGCCGAACTCTGCCGGAATTGTCTGGAAGCCCGTATCGAACTGGCCGGCAGCGAAATTGGGTACGGCGAATGGGGCGACTCAAAACATTTTTTCAACCGGAAATAAACCCTTAATCCGGGGAAAGCACTCTTTTTATTTCGGATTTATCGGTTTAATGGTGTCTAACTAATTTTTCATAAATTTAAGGAAAAACTAAACCCTTAAAATTATGAAATCAATAATTAAAAAATTAACAAAAACAGAATCTATTATGTCTTTAATAATTAATATAATACAAATTCCATGAATAATTTTAGGAGTTGTTTGGTTGAAATTTTGGATAATATTAATTTCCTTTTCAACTCTTATATTTGGTATTACTCTATTTGTTCGAATAGCAAAAAAATCAGCTAAAAAAATTGAAATAGACAATAATACAGCCACAATTCAAAATCAAATATCAGTTTTTATTGATAATAATAAGGAAAATTACAGGTTACAAAGAAGATCCGCTTATATAGACTTAAATGATGAAAAAAACTGGATGTTTTTAAAATTAGCTTCTAAATTTCCAAATACAACTTGTCAAATATTGCGAACATTTATTGATAACCATTATGAACTTATTAGAAATAGCTGATAATTTTCCCGATGAACTAAGCGCAATAAAGCACTTTGAAAAAATTCAAATACCAATTAACCGATAAATCCGTTTTATTTTATCACTGTGATGTGAAAACAACGCTCGTTACGCTCGGTGACCACCACACAGCGCCCTTCTTTGCGCAATTCGCCAATGGCTTCTGAAAGCGCCTTTATGGCAGGGCCGTGAACTACTTCTGCTTTTTTCCACAAGAACGTTTTTTTCATTACCGAACCGTAGGCAATATCGAACGTCGTCCCGTAAAGGTGTGAGGTGTTCGATGAGGCATTTCCGTTGCTGCGGCTCAGTTTTTTTTGACTTTCGACCGTTCGTAACAGCGAACTGATTTTAAACTGAAACATACCCAGATCTTTTTCATCGAGTTTTTTTCTGAACCGTTTCCCGATATCTTCCAGCAATTCCTCCGCTTCAGGCGTCAGGTACGGGTGCGAGTGGGTCAGTTTCTCGACCACGTAATATTTCGTGTTTCCGATTTTGACCAGTTTGTCATCGTCAACCAAATCACCGATATTTTCGCGAAAACCCTTTTCGGTTTTAAAACCTTCAATTCCGCCGGATTTGGCATATTTCAGGTGAAGGGCGTTCAAATCGCGGTAGCGGTCCACCTGAACAGAGCCTACATCGCGCGGGTGCAGAAACCGGTCGATTTTTTTTGATACCGGGAAATACAGAACGACAGCCGATAAAACAACCACCCCAAAAATAATCAGTTGGTTACGTACTTTCTTTTTTAACCGGTATTTTCTTTTTTTGCTGGATTTCAGGTTTTGGAGTGATGGGTTTGCTGCCATAATTTGTCCGATTTTGTGGCTGCAAATTAAAATGAAAACCCGGTGCAACTATTTTTTGAAACGCCAAGTTATAAACATGAAGCTGTTAGCTCCCTGGTTTTCCGGGATTCACTTTCACAATTTCATTTTTTCGGAAAATGGCAAACGACTTTCGGGAGTAGCAAAATACTGCTAACTGCGACAGATCACTGATCACTGTGACTGATTACGGATCAACTCCCCCACTATCCGCCTTCCGTGAAATTCACTGGCGCCGGTGATTTTCCGGATTTCGTACACATTTGAATCTGTAACTTTCCCTGCCACCACGATGATAATTTTCTCGCCGGCCACTTTTATCATTTCACAGAGAGTTTCAGCTCCTTCCCGTGCTGTGGGTTTTCCTCCCGATGTTAGAATCCGTTTGACACCCGGAATCTCTTTCAGAATTTTTACGCCTTCCACCGGATCATCCAGTTGATCAATAGCTTTGTGAAAAGTAACCGGCAGAGGGAAAGCATACTCGGCCAACAGCCGTGTATGATAAACGTCAATTTGATTTTCCGGTGTAAGCAGCCCGAAAACCACACCGGCAGCGCCCGCTTTCTTAGCCTGCTCAATATCCGTTTTCATATGGTTGATTTCGTCTTCGGAATAAACAAAATTTCCTGCCCGCGGCCGAATCATAATCATTACCGGGATGTTCAGTTCCAGACAGGTTTTTTGCATCAGTCCGGCAGAAGGCGTCAATCCGTCGTTAGCCAGATCGGAGCATAGTTCTATGCGGCTGGCGCCACGTTGTCCGGCCAGCAAAGCCTCCTCGAGGGTCTCCACACACGCTTCTTTAATCATTTTTAAAAGATAAAAATCCCTGCAATTTCGTAAAAATATCATCGCTTTGAAGAATTATTCCTTATTTTGGCTCCAAAGTCACACAAAAATGAAGTACAACCTGGTAACCATACTCGGACCAACGGCAACGGGAAAAACGGGACTGGCAGCACATCTGGCGGCACGAATTGACGGCGAAGTCATTTCGGCCGACTCGCGGCAGGTTTACCGCGGTATGGATTTGGGCACCGGCAAAGATTACGAAGACTATTTTGTGGACGGCATAGAAATCCAGTCGCACTTGGTTGATATTGAAGATGCCGGTGTTCATTATAATGTTTACCGGTTCCAAAACGATTTTATCCGTGTATTTCAGGAAATTCAGTCGCGCAAAAAAATGCCGGTGCTCTGTGGCGGAAGCGGACTTTATATTGAAGCCGTTTTGAAAAACTACCGGTTGATTGAAGTTCCGCCAAACCGTGAACTGCGAAAAGAACTGGAAGGGAAAACACTGGGCGAACTCACCGAAATTCTAAAATCGATGAAACCCCGGCTGCACAACGAAACCGATGTGGAAACCGATCGGCGCGCCATCCGGGCCATCGAAATTGGAAAATATTATGCTGAAAATCCACAAATGGATTCGGAAATGCCCGAAATCAGCAGCCTAAACATCGGTGTGCAGTTTGATCGCGAAACCCGCCGCCGCCGGATTACCGAACGGCTACGGCAACGCCTCGAAAACGGAATGATCCGTGAGGTTGAGCAACTCCTCGCTTCGGGATTGACGCCCGAACAACTGATCTATTACGGACTGGAATACAAATACCTGACCCTGTATGTAACCGGAAAACTCAGTTACGACGAAATGTTCCGGCAGCTCGAAATTGCCATTCACCAGTTTGCCAAACGCCAGATGACCTGGTT
>CAZHKI010000049.1:0-13410 GCA_964533365.1 uncultured Maribellus sp.
TTACAGGTAATCGAGCCGCGGATGGTTGGAATGGTCAGTTCGATGTTATCCAGCCCGAGAGGCTGAGGATTGACGACAAAAGTTTCGAACCCGGGTTTCAGGGGCTGAATTCCCATCAGCCGCCGTGGAACAATGTTCCCGGGTGCAGCGCCCCAGGCGTGGTTCCAGGTAAGGTTGGGCTTGTAAAATTCGTCCCAGGCTTCGGTGGTCATGGTCGAACCGACTTTCAGCATGTTCATCCAACTGCGTTTGCTTTCCGAAGTCATCAGGCTCAGGGCATATTCTGCCTCGCCTGCATTGTACAACGCTTCGAGAAGATACTGCGCCCCGTAAACGCTGCAGGCCATTCCCCGTGTTTTGATGTGCTGAACCACACTCTTGATATTTTCTTCGGGGACAATATTAAAAGCCAGCGGAAACATGTTGGCATGTAAACTGGCGTGGTCGGTACCAATTCCATCAACGAAATAACCTTTTTGTGCATCAAACATATGTTCCATGATGCTCTTTTTCACTTTCTCCGACTGAGCGGCAAAATAATCGCGGTCGCCGGTTTTATGCAGCGCCCCGGCAATTTCCGACATGCATTTCAGGGCATAAAAATGGAACGCATTCACCACGGTATTAAAATCGGTAAAAACGTATCCGTCGCGCTCGCCAGCCGGGTTCTGGCCGGCATTGGTTGCTTGTTTTTGTCCGGCAGGCGTTCCGGCCGGCCAGTCAACAATGTCGCGGAAACCGCGGCCGCTGAAGTGGATACTTTCCAAAAATTCAGGGGTAACTTTTCCGGTAAGCGTACTAATCAGGCCATTTTCATGGGCCAGGTCAATCAATGTTTTCTTTTTAAGATCTTCGTAAATGAGGGAAAGAAACGTGGTGTCGCCGGTGTACATGTAATGTTCGCGGGCCATCATCACCGAGTGCATCTGCCATTCGGTGGGCCAACTGGCGTGCGAAACCAGAAAAGCAATGGTGTAGCGGGCAGCCGAATACTCCCGATCGACCGAATAATGGCCCAGTTGCTGAATGTAGGCATCGGCTTCATAGGGCATCCGTTCGCGGTTTCCATCGCAGTAAACGCCCAGAAATGGCGTGGCTTTTAAGGTGTATTTGCACAAATCCCATACTTTATTCAGGTTTTCGCTGGTGCTGCCAAACGAAGACTGGTGGTCGTCGAAAAGATAAAAGAGCGCCTGTTGGGTGAGCGAGTTAACCGTTACTCCGGAAGTAGCATTCACCTCGACGTACCGGAAGGGAAGCACTTCGGGATAAAAGGGAGCCAGTTTCTGGCTGTGCGGATAACGTGCATCGTGGCGCGGAATTTCAACCTGGTACGGATGCGTCCCTTTTTTCAGTTTGATTTCCGATTGAAAAAAACCGATATTCGAAACTCCGGGATTTTTATTCACTGACTGATCATCATTTTTCCGTTCGCCAAGGAAAACCGTAACCGATTCATTTTCGCTTTCAGCAGTTATTTCCAGATCCAATGTGGCGAAGGCTGCTTTTCCGAAATCGGCAAACCAGTTGTTATCCGATACTTTTTTGAAATTTACCGGGACTTGCGGCGAGAAGGCAGCCATCTGACGATCTTCGGCCACCCAATTATTGGAGCCAAGTTCCACCCAGTTGCTTTTTCCTGCCCATTCATCCTTTTCGCGATCGAAAATGCCCGTTTTAAATTGCTGCGGCTGGCTGAAAGGGCTCTCCTTTCCTGTTTCGGCCCACACTTTCACGGCCCACCAGTAAACGGCGTCAGGCTGAAGTTCTTTCCCGGCATAACGCACATTGATGGAAGCCGGGTTTTGCGTCATTTTACTGTCCCACATATCGGCTTTTCCTTCGGAAAGGAGGTCGGGCGACGAGGCAACCAGAATCCGGAAAGCAGTTTGAGAAACGCCTTCCTGCGGAAAAATCCAGCTAAACCCGGGCAGTGGATTGGTGATAACTGCTTTTTCGGGAACCCGCAACAACTCTGTCAGCAAACCGGTTGGCGCAGGCAGGTTTTGGGCAAAAACGGAAATACTGATAAAAAAACAGACGTACAATACGGCAATTCTATTCATAATCAAATTCAATATATATTATAATTCACTCCAAATTTTTAAAATTGGCAAACTATAAATTAAGACAAAAATTTTTCAGGGGCAAAATACCGGCGCCAGAATTTGAATTTTGTCAGCGAGGTAAAGGTTATCAACCGGTTGAAAAAACGAAATTTCATGAGGAAATGTAAAATCCGGTAGCTGAAAAAAATGACCGGGAAAGCGGTGACGATAGTAATTGCGTCGAAAAGAAGGTTGTACAAAGAAGTGTCACCGGTTGTTACTCCCAGAATATTTTTGACAATAAACAAAGGCAGAACACCAAAAACCAGCCACCACAGCAGTACAACAAAAAGATGGGGAGTTTGAATGGCACGTTTCGGGCAACGGTTCATGCAGTGCATGCAACTTTCGCATTTAAAAGTCCAGAAAGGCCTGCCGTTTTTCATTTCGATAGCATGGACCGGGCACTCTTTTTCGCACACCGAGCAGCCATTGCAACTATTGCCCGCAATAAAAGTTTTTGCCAGCACAAAGCGCCCCAGAAAATAGTAGGCCAGCGAAACAGGGCTAATCAACAAATCAATGGGCAACGACAGTAATCCTTTGTAAACGTTTTTCCCGTAAAGAATTTTTTCAGCAAACCGTTCCGTAATTTTTTCACAGCGCCGAAAGATGGATGCAACAACTTCAGCCCTCAACCCCGGGTGGAGCGAAATCCAGTTGGAGGGCAAATCCATCGGTTGTAAACCGGCTATTTTATAACCTTTCAACAAAAGCAACAAAGCTGGAAACAGTTGGGCCAGCCCGCTTAAGCCAGGTAAAAAAAGTTTCGAAAGTTTCATCCCGGCCCGGGTATTGAGCAGAAAAAAACGGTTTTTCCCTTTGGGAAACCTCATCAAAAACCGGACAACGACCGGCGGTGCGTTAAAACCGTGAGTGGGATAACAGAATCCAATCAGGGTATTATTTTCCGATTTGGATATAACAGGTTGAAGAGACGGAGTAATCCGGCAAATTTCAACCGGAATGTTTTTTTCGTTTGAAATCCGGGCTATCCAATTCGCGGCAGCCCGCGCATTTCCGGTTCCGGTAAAATAGTATAGTATTACTTTCCCGACCATTTTTACCAAACAAATTTAACCGAAAAACAATCCAACTGCAAAACCGGCTTTTTAAAGCGCCGCTATTTTTGCCGGCAACAATTAAAAGTAGCCCGAGCCATCCCAGCAGTGTGTACACAGGCTTTCCTTGGGTAAGCCAATGGCCTCCACCAAATCCGACAGGTTTTGGAATTGCAGGGTTGTCAGCCCCAGATTTTTCCTGATTTGCTCCACCATCTGCCTGTATTCTTCTGTATTTGGATTGGAATAAATTGTAAAATCCACCTCCTCTGAGCCGACCAACTGTGAAATAGCTTTTCGGGTAGCCAGTTCGAGTGACTTCCGTGAACGTGAAAAATTAAGATATTCGCACGGATAAGTCAGTGGCGGACAGGCTATCCGCATGTGAATTTCTTTTAACCCTTCCTGATATAAATCGTGTGTATTGTCTTTCAACTGGGTTCCTCTCACAATGGAATCGTCGAGAAAAATTCCACGTTTCCCTTTGATGATGGCTGGGTTGGGGATCAGTTTCATTTTTGCGACCAGTTCGCGGGTAACCTGGTTCTGGGGCATAAAACTGCGCGGCCAGGTTGGGGTATATTTGGCATACGGGCGCATGTACGGAATTTTTCGCTCGTTGCTGTACCCAATGGCGTGCCCCAGCCCCGAGTCGGGAATTCCGGCGACAAAGTCAGCGTCCACACTGTCGTTTTTTGCCAGCGCCGCACCGCATCGGTAACGGGTTTCATCCACATTGATGCCTTCGTAATAGGAAGGCGGATAACCGTAATAAACCCACAAAAAGGAACAAATCTGCATTTTTGCATTGGGTTTGCGCAGTTGTTCGTAGCCGTCGGCGGTTACCCTTACAATTTCGCCCGGCCCCAGAAACTTATCGATTTCATAATCCAGGTTAGCAAACGAACAGCTTTCGGAAGCGATGGCATACCCTTCACAATTTTTGCCAATTATAATGGTGGTCCGCCCCAGTTTATCGCGCGCTGCAATGATTTCATTTTCAGTGAGGATTAAAATGGAGCACGAGCCTTTCACTTTTTGATAAACATTCTCGATGCCCGAAACAAAATCGTCGCCATCGGCAATGAGCATGGCTATCAGTTCAGTCGGATTAACGCTGCCCTGGCTGGTTTCAGAAAAAGTACGGTGTTTTTTCAGAAATTCGGTTTCCAGTTCTTCGGCATTGGCAATTTTACTGACCGTGGCAACGGCAAATTTCCCGAGATGCGAATTGGCAACAATGGGCTGGGCTTCCATGTCGCTGATGATACCAATGCCGGCATTTCCGCTGAAATTTTTCAGGTCGTTTTCGAATTTGGTTCTGAAGTAGCCATCTTCCAGGCTGTGAATGGCCCGCTGAAACCCATGTTCTGCGTTGTAAAATGCCATCCCTGCCCTTTTGGTACCGAGGTGGGAATGGTAGTCGGTACCATAAAACACATGCGAAACACAGTCGGTTTTTAATGTGCTGCCAAAAAATCCACTCATTATTTATGATTTTTGTTTGTTTTGAAGGCTGAAAATTATGTGTTTTTCTTTGGATATAACGATTTCCTGAAAACACTTTTTCAACAAACTGCCAACATTCTTTCTGTATTGAAAAACCGGGTATTTCAATGTTATTTTATCAGTTTCGAAATGGCCTTAAATTCGGGCGCTGCCGACGACCGGGTGAGTTCAAACAAAACCGACTCAACCGAAGTCATCATGATTCCTTCGAAACGAAACCGTTCTTTCGCCAACTCCCTGCTTTCAGCGGTTCGCGACGAAACAGCATCCATCACCACGATGGGATTGAACCCGGCGTCCTTCAAATCAACAGCTGTTTGCAATACACATACATGCGATTCAATGCCGCAGATGATCACATTTAGCGCACCCGTTTGCTTCAGCTTTTCCACAACAGCAGGTTCGTCGCAACAACTGAAATCACGTTTTTCAATGTAATCAAAATCCGGAATTGCCGACCGGATTTCAGCGACTGTTTCGCCCAAACCTTTGGTATATTGCTGGGTTACAACCAGGGGGAGCTGAAGTTCAACCAATCCCTGAACCAGTGTCAGGCAGTTTTTCAGCAGCGTTTCCTTTTCCCACATGGCCGGTAGCAGGCGTTCCTGAACATCAATGATTAGCGCTGATGTATTTTCTTTTGAAATTCTCATGTATTACTTTTTGAAATGTTTTGTTACATTTTTCCCATCCGGGCCTGAGCCCGCGATTTGTCGCCCAAATAGCCGCCATGGTGGCGTTTGGCATAATCTTCGTTACTGAACCCGATTTTTTTCATCATCGCCACTACCAGTGCATCGCCAATAACGGTCATTACAGTGGTTGAAGTGCTGGGCGTCAAACCCAGCGGGCAAACTTCGGCGGGATTTCCGGTAAACAGAAAGGCATCGGCATTTTTGGCCAGCTCGCTGTCGGGATTTCCCGAAATAACAATCAGCGGGAGCCCCGGGTGCAGGTTATCGGCCAGATCGACCAACTCCAGTATTTCACGGGTTTTCCCCGAATTGGAAATCAGCAGCAAAATATCATTTTCCTGAATAACGCCCAAATCGCCATGCTGTGAATCGCTGGGATGCAGAAAAACCGCGGGGGTTCCGGTAGAACTAAACGTGGTGGCAATATTCAGGGCAATTTGCCCGGCTTTTCCCATACCACTCGCCACCAGTTTCCCTTTCTTTTGGTTAACCCGTTCATATATCAGTTCGATGGCTTGATTAAAACTTTCGCTGACCGGGATATTCCGAATAGCTTCAGCCTCCTTTTCGATCACCTCCTGAATAATTCCATTCATTTGCATGATAATCAATATTTTTAATTTTTAATTTCTAATTTCTAATTAGAATGCTCTTTTCTAATCAAATGATTACTTCCGTTTGACCGGACAGAAAACAATCCCTGCCATTTCGGATGTAAGTATTTTTTTTCCTACTGACTGTTCATCTGATTTAAAAATCGTGGCAAATCTAATGCAAAAAATTGAGTCTCCCGGAATTCATCAATCCGGAAATCAGGGGAGCAATAAATTTACTGAAATCATCTCTTCATAAAACCGAAATACGGCACCTGTGAAAAAGTCATAAAAAAACGCACATATTGATAGGTATGGATATATTAATATTTGGTACTTTTGTCTGTCAAATTTTTCTTCGATTTAATATCAAAAAATTAACATGAAAATTCACGAATATCAAGCCCGAAATTTATTCAGGAAGTACGGGATTCCTGTACCCGAAGGCGTTGTTTGCCATTCGGTGGAAGAAGCAAGGGAAAAAGTTCCCTGCGACGACAAACTCCGCGTGGTAAAAGCCCAGGTACACGCGGGTGGCCGGGGTAAAGCCGGCGGGGTAAAACTGGCCAAATCGAAAGAAGAGGTCATTGAAAAAACGGAACAGATTTTAGGGATGGACATCAAAGGGCTGACCGTTGAAAAAGTGTTGATTGCAGAAGCCGTTGACATTGAAAAAGAATTTTACGTAGGGTTAATCAACGACCGCAACTCGAAATCGGTTACTCTGATGGCCAGTGCCGAAGGAGGAGTCGAAATTGAAGAAGTGGCCAAAAATACGCCTGAAAAAATCATCAAAATGACCATCGATCCCACTATGGGGTTAATGGACTGGCAGGCCCGCAAAATTGCGCTTCAACTCATGAGCGATCCGGCGTTGGTTCGCCAGACAGCAGCCATTCTCACCAAACTTTACCGGTTATATATCGAAACCGACTCGTCGCTGGCCGAAATCAACCCGTTGGTTTTAACGCCCGACAAAAGAGTGTTGGCCATTGACGGGAAAATGAATTTCGACGACAACGCCCTATTCCGACAACCCGAAGTTTTAGCCATGCGCGAAGTAACTCCCGATGAACAAAAAGAAATCGATGCAAACGAAAAAGGCCTGTCGTACATCAAACTCGACGGGAACATCGGTTGCATGGTCAATGGCGCGGGGCTTGCTATGGCAACCATGGACATGATTAAACTTTACGGCGGCGAACCGGCCAATTTCCTTGATATCGGCGGCTCTTCCAATCCTCAGAAAGTGATTGACGCTATGAGTATCCTGCTGAGCGACACCAATGTGAAAGCTGTGATGATTAACATTTTTGGCGGAATTACCCGTTGCGACGACGTGGCCCGCGGACTGGTTGCCGCGCTGGATTCCATCCAAACCAAAATCCCGATTGTAATCCGTTTATCGGGAACCAATGCCAAAGAAGGGCTGGAAATAATCCGCGAATACGGGTTGCCAACGGTTTCAACCATGAGCGAAGCAGCCAAGAAAGCCATTGAGTTAAGTAAAATGTAAAAAGAAAAAGACCGAAAAAATGAGTATTCTAATCAATAAAAGCACCAAAGTTATCGTACAGGGAATTACCGGTCGCGACGGCGCATTTCATACGTCAAAAATGAAAGATTACGGCACCAACGTTGTCGGCGGGATTTCTCCCGGAAAAGGCGGCAGCGATGTGGGCGGGATTCCGGTTTTCAATACCGTGGAAGAAGCCGTGAAAGCCACCGGCGCCAACGCATCGGTTATTTTTGTGCCAGCCCCGTTTGCAGGCGACGCCATACTCGAAGCCAGTTTTGCCGGCGTCGAACTGGTTATTTGCATTACCGAAGGCGTACCTGTTCAGGATATGATAAAAGTTACCCCTGTTTTAAAACGCAACGGGACAAAACTAATCGGCGCCAACTGCCCGGGATTGATTACCCCCGGCGAATGCCTGATTGGGATCCTGCCCGGAATGATTTTCAAACCGGGGAATGTAGGGCTGATTTCACGTTCGGGGACTTTAACCTATGAAGTGGTAAACATGCTGACCGAAAGCGGCCTCGGGCAAACCACCTGCGTGGGAATTGGCGGCGACCCGGTTTCAGGGCTATATTTCAGGGAATTACTGGAGATGTACGAAAACGACCCGGCTACCGAAGCCGTGGTATTGATTGGCGAAATTGGCGGCGATGCCGAAGAACAGGCTGCAGCGTACATCAAAAACCACATGACCAAACCGGTGGTGGCCTTTATTGCCGGGCAGTCGGCCCCTCCGGGAAAACGGATGGGACATGCCGGCGCCATCATTTCCAGCGGCTCGGGAACCGCCGAGGAAAAAATTAAGGCATTCCACGCTGCCGGGGTACCGGTAGCCAAAGAACCCGGAGAAATCCCGGGATTGGTAAAAGAAAAGCTGGGATTGTAATACCCAACAGAAGATATTTTAAAAGCCGGTTACCGAGAAGGAGCCGGCTTTATTTATTATTATTTGGCGATAATAGGTTTTATTGCCTGAAAAATTTCGAACTGGTTTTATCTCCTCAAATCGTATGTAACTCCGAACCGAAAGCCATTTTCCCAGATTCGCTGATGCGAATCCCGGTCGGTAACAGGAATCAGTGAATGGATTTTTGTATAGGGATTTACAAAAACAGTTATTCCTGGATCAAAATCATATTTAATGCCCAGTCCCAGTATGGAACCCAAGCCAGTCTGGTTATCAACCGGGCTTTCGTCTGAAACATCGATATCGGCAAACAATCCCCCGTTCACAAAAAAATATCGTAAAAAATTAGCCCTCAGGGTAATTGGAATCTCCACCAGCGAAATCCTTGCTTCACGTGAAGAGATCACGGTCCCGGGCATCAGGCTGGGCTGAATTACCACAGAGTATTTTGAAAACTCAAAAGCAGTTTCAAATTCCAGCCAATGGTTAAGCTCATTCAAATAATTAAAGCCGAACGTATAAAATTTATCCACATCGTAACTTGCGGCCCCTTCCAATTCGTTAATCCGGAACACATCGCTGTTTCCAATGGGAGTAAACGTAATTCCGATTTTGCTGTTTGAGAAATTTAATGCCCTTTCCTGGGCTTTGAGCAGAAATAAGTTGGACAGTAAAAAGAAAACGACAAGTATAGTTTTACGCATGAAAATGATCTTTGGGATTACTGTAAATCCTGGTTAAACAAATTAATATTCATACAAATTCTTTAAGCTGTTTTTTGCCCGTAATCAATCGGCACAGGCATAAAGTAAGGCTCTGTATCAAGGTAAAATTACTTCTCAAATTTAATTGATTTTTAATTACATAAAAAGGTTTTTATCATATTAAAACAAATCAAATCCATCTCTCTTAAAGACAATAAGATACCCCGGAAAAACTTCATTACACAACCGTAATTCAGAACAAAACACAAATCGTTGCTTTGAAAAATTGATTTCCGGCCGATAAACAAATCAAGGTACACATTGCCGTAGAGACTCCGATCGCAACAAACTGTACAAACACAGTGGCTGGTGAAAAAAAGCTGTATTTTTTTTTAAACTCCCCAGTTGATTGAATGGCAAAAAATTAGGATAAAAAATCAAAAATAAATAAATGGGGCCCTGTTTTGAATTATTTTTTCCAGTAATCCACTTTCCCGCAATTATTTACCTGTAAAATTCCAGCATTTTTTTCAACTATTTGCTGTTAGTTACTGTTGCAGGCAAATCCGGTTAAAGCTCCGTGGTTTTTTTATCTTTGTGCCAAATTGCAGGGATTATGACTCCGAATTACGACGAAGGAACGATAAAGACATTAGACTGGCAAGAGCACATCCGGAAACGTCCGGGGATGTACATTGGCAAACTCGGCGATGGCTCGGCTGCCGACGACGGGATTTACGTACTCCTGAAAGAGGTGATGGACAATTCCATTGACGAATTCATGATGGGCTTCGGGAAAAAAATCACCATCAATATCGACCAGGAAAAAGTAACCGTACGCGACTTTGGCCGCGGAATTCCATTGGGAAAACTGGTGGATGTGGCCAGTAAAATGAACACCGGCGCCAAATACGATTCGAAGGTTTTCAAAAAGTCGGTGGGTTTGAACGGGGTTGGAATCAAAGCGGTCAATGCACTTTCCAGTAATTTTATGATCAAGGCAGTGCGCGAAGGCGTGGCCAAGGAAGTTCATTTCAGCCAGGGAATCATTACCGGCGAGAAAGATTTTACTGGTGTTGACGAACCAAACGGCACACAGGTCATTTTCGAACCCGACCAAACCGTTTTCAAAAAATTCCGCTTTATCAGCGACTTTGTCGTAAACATGATAAAGAATTATACGTTTTTGAATGCCGGACTAACCATCGAATACAACGGGATAAAATATCATTCCAAAAACGGGTTGCGCGACTTGCTTGAGGAAAACATGGATCACGAACCGGTTTATCCCATCATTCATTTACGGGGCGAAGACATTGAAGTGGCCATAACTCACGGAAACCAGTACGGCGAAGATTACTACTCGTTCGTAAACGGGCAGCACACCAGCCAGGGAGGCACCCACCTGCAGGCATTCCGCGAAGTTTATATAAAAACCATCCGCGACTTTTACAAAAAAGATTTCGACCCATCTGACATCCGCGCATCCATTGTTGCCGCGGTGAGCATCAAAGTGGAGGAACCGGTTTTCGAATCGCAGACCAAAACCAAACTGGGCTCGAAAGACATCGGCCCCGATGGCCCAACCGTTCGGACACATATTGCCAACTTCCTTCAGAAAGAACTGGATAATTATCTGCATAAAAATTCCGAGACGGCCGAAATTCTGCTGCGCAGGATAGTGGAGTCGGAACGGGAAAGGAAGGCAATTTCGGGAATTAAAAAACTGGCCAAACAACGCGCCAAAAAGGTAAACCTTCACAATAAAAAACTGCGCGACTGCCGCATTCATTTCGACGACAACCACGAGCGAAAAGCCGAATCGAGCATTTTTATCACCGAGGGCGATTCGGCCAGCGGCTCGATTACCAAATCGCGCGATGTGAACACACAAGCCGTATTCAGCCTAAGAGGAAAACCATTGAATACCTACGGGTTAACCAAAAAAGTGGTTTACGAAAACGAAGAGTTTAACCTGTTGCAGGCTGCACTGAACATTGAGGAAAGCATCGAGGATTTGCGGTACAACAAGGTCATTATCGCCACCGATGCCGACGTGGACGGGATGCACATCCGGTTGCTGCTTATCACTTTTTTCCTACAGTTTTTCCCCGAATTAATCCGGAAAGGACATGTGTTTATTTTACAAACCCCGCTCTTCAGGGTGAGGAACAAACAGAAAACCTACTATTGTTACACGGAAGAAGAAAAAGAAGCAGCCATAAACAAATTAAAAGGGAAACCTGAAATTACCCGGTTTAAAGGGCTGGGCGAAATTTCACCCGACGAATTCAAAAACTTCATCGGGAAAGATATCCGGCTCGACCCGGTAATGATGAAAAAGCATGAATCGATAGCGCAAATGCTTGAGTTTTACATGGGGAAAAACACACCCGACCGTCAGGATTTTATCATTGAAAATTTATATGTCGAAAAAGACGAAGTAGCCTGAACTTTCAGCAAAAATGAAATAAAATACAATTCTGGACGAACAGGTTTTGACGAATACAAGGAATGACAGAAGAAGAAATCTATCAACAGGAGCAACAAGAAGAGGGTGTAAAAGAGGAAATCACCTATTTGTCGGGCATGTACCGTAACTGGTTCCTCGATTACGCTTCGTATGTAATACTGGAACGTGCCGTACCCTATATCAACGACGGATTGAAACCGGTACAGCGACGTATTTTACATGCCATGCGCGAAATGGACGACGGCCGTTACAACAAAGTAGCCAACGTTATCGGGCAAACCATGCAATACCACCCGCACGGCGATGCGTCCATTGGCGATGCCATTGTACAGTTGGGGCAGAAAGATTTGCTTATCGATACCCAGGGAAACTGGGGCAACGTGGCCACCGGCGACGGCGCCGCAGCCCCGCGGTACATTGAAGCCCGGCTTTCGAAATTTGCCCTCGAAGTATTGTTCAATCCCAAAACCACTGAATGGAAACTATCGTACGACGGAAGGAAAAAAGAACCGGTTACACTGCCGGTCAAATTTCCGCTGCTGCTGGCACAGGGCGTTGATGGCATTGCTGTGGGTTTGGCCTCGAAACTCTTCCCGCACAACTTCAACGAACTGCTCGACGCATCCATTGCTTACCTGCGCGGACAGGATTTTGAACTCCTCCCCGACTTTCCCACCGGTGGCCTGGCCGATTTCAGCAAATACAACGACGGAATTCGGGGCGGGGTGGTTAAAGTGCGGGCAAAAATTGAGAAACTCGACAATAAAACCCTGGTCATTACTGAAATCCCTTTCGGGAAGACAACGCCAACCCTCATCGAATCCATCATTAAAGCCAACGACAAGGGTAAAATCAAAATCCGGAAAATCGACGACAATACGGCTGCAAATGTTGAAATTCAGGTACACCTGGCTCCCGGAATTTCTTCCGATAAAACCATTGACGCCCTGTATGCTTTTACCGACTGCGAAGTTTCGCTTTCGCCCAACTCCTGCATCATCGAAAACGACAAACCGCTTTTTATCGGTGTCAGGGAGATACTAAAACGCTCGGCCGACAGTACCTTGCAATTGCTGAAGCTGGAACTGGAAATCAAAAAATCGGAACTGGAAGAAGCCTGGCACTATTCGTCGCTTGAAAAAATATTTATTGAAGAACGGATTTACAAGGATAAAAAGTTTGAAGATTCGGAGAATATGGATCAGGCCATCGACCATATCGACATGAGGCTGGAACCCTGGAAACCCTTACTCAAACGCGAAGTTACCCGCGACGACATCCTCAAACTGATGGAAATCCGCATGGCGCGCATCCTCAAATTCAATTCCGACAAAGCCCGGGAAAGCCTGCTGGCCATTGAGGAAGAAATTGCCGAGGTGGAAAACAACATCGAAAATATTGTGCCATATACTATCCAGTGGTTCAGTTACCTGAAAAGTAAATACGGCAAAGGGCGCGAACGCAAAACTGAAATCCGCAGTTTCGAGAACATTGTGGCCACCAAAGTTGTGGTTAAAAACGAAAAACTATATGTCGATAGGAAAGAGGGTTTCATGGGATACGGACTGAAAAAAGCCGACTACATCTGCGACTGCTCCGACATCGACGATGTCATTGTTTTCCGGCGAGACGGGACCTATTTTGTCACCAAAATTTCTGAAAAAGCGTTTATCGGGATAAATCCGCTGCACATTGATGTTTTCAAGAAAGACGACACACGGACCATATACAATGTGGTTTACAAAGACGGGGAATCGGGGTTCCACTATATGAAACGATTTTCGGTAACCGGCGTCACGCGCGACAAGGAATATGATCTGACCCAGGGGACCAAAGGT
>CAZHKI010000050.1:0-13349 GCA_964533365.1 uncultured Maribellus sp.
CCAATATCTGCATGGCCTAATTGTTCGGCAATAACATCAATTGAACAACCGTTCCGTTTTAGTGTGCTTGCGTAACAGTCACGAGCTGAAGCCATGGTTAATGGTACGGAGAGTTTCAATTTTTCGCCTATCGCTCTAAGCTCCGGGTTAATACTCTGCCGTAATTTATTTTTTCGATTGGTAATGGTTATATCATTACTATTTTCCTTCAGTAGTCCTAAAACATAGGGACTTAGAGGATTTCCAACTTTATTGATTTGGTCTTTAAGTGGCTGAATGAGAGGGATAGTAATTTCTTGTTTTACTTTCTTACGTGTCGTTTCTGTCTTTTTCCTGAAGATGGCTATGTGATCAGGTTTGATGTCCGTCCATTTCATCCGCAGCAGATCAACAATGTTTATACCGTTCGCGTAGTACAGCGTCAACCAAATATCTCTTGAATACCGCTGATAAGTAGTTTCAAATTCATCTAATTCAATGATTGAAAGGATTTCTTGTTCAGATAAGACTTCCTTCTTTTTCCGAACATTTATTATAGAATAGCCACCTTTCCCAAATGGATATTGGTACTGCTGCGGAATAAGTTTCACTTCGTAGGTGAAATAATTAATTATTCGTTTTAGGTCTCTTAAATAAGAACCAAGTCCCTGATAATTGCAGGTTCCACTTGCAAGTTTATCGCGCTCAAATTTTTTTAAATATTTGGGCGTGATGTCGTAAACGGTCACACCGCTATCGTATGCCTCAAATGTATTCATTGAGGTCTTGATATGCTTCTTCGTATTCGTTTTGATACTATAATTGTGTTTTAAGTAGTATTCGAAAAGCAACTTTAATTCAAGTGTTTTGGGTAAATCGCCGGCATCATCATTTACGGTATATAAATCATCACGAAATAACCTATTAAAACGTTTGCCGTTGAATTCCACCATTTCTGCACATATCTTTTCGCAACGGGATAATGTTTTATTTACCTTTTCACGCAAAGCAATGCTGTTTTGTCCAAGGTGATTTTTTTCGAAAACCGTTTCATATTCTTTTACAGTCAATTTTACTATCGGCACGTAGATAGTTTCCTTTCTGTGATTAAGGCGAATGGAAAGGTTATATTTTTCACATTTAAATTGATGTCTTTTATCCAATACAACTTTAATATTTACCATAGCATTAATTTAAGAAGTTTTTAAAGGCAGGAATGTCTTCACCCATTCTGCCGCCGTTAAGAATCCACACATTTATCTGCTCTCTGTCGAACAGAATTCTTTTACCTACCTTACAAAAAGGTATTGTTTCATTCATTACTCTTTTGTAAATCGTTGATTTACTAAGTGATGTATATTCACATACACCTTCAATGTCTAAAAATCTTTTGTCCATAATTTCAAAATTTAATTTTATTTATTTCATTTTCTGAAGCTATCATTGCGCTAAATATCAGTCTTGTACGGCTTAGTAAGCCAAACAACATCACGATCATACCCGGAGCTTCCATCACCATTCCTTGCAGGGCCGGGTGCAGGAAGTACCCGTATCCGAAATCAAAAAAGAGCTTTTTACACTTGTAGGAAAGGGGTACAATGATCCACGAAAAATTTTTTGCCGGAAAATCCTGTATGATCGACTTTCTACGAAAAACGGATTCAAAAATTTTTCCAGTTTTTGAAAAGAAAGTAAGGTGACATGAATCTGCCACCTTACCATAAGACTTCAGTTTATTCGTAACCGGCTGCATGTTAATTATCAATCTCTATTGGTTCTTGAAATAGAGTAGGAGCAACCTTGTCTTTATAATATTCAAAGGCTTTGAAATAGCCGTATACTAATTCCAAGCAGTTGTCATAGATATCGTCATCCTCCATTTCATCTTCTTCAGCATTATCACCAAATTGTTCTGCCATTGTAAGATCTATCATTGTATCCAGATGATAAATTATAGACCCTGTCAAAGGATTAACTCCCATGATAGCACCATCGAATTCCGGACTCAGGAAATGTGAGTCCTCGTACTCTTGTTTTAACTTTTCGGAGGACTGACCTCCGATTTCTACGCTAGTTTTTTCCATCTTAATAAATTTATATTTTGATTAGATTTTTTTAAAAAACAGATTTCGTTTTGACAGCTGCGTTTTAATTAAGCTTCTTTAAATCCAAGTTGTAATCCGCCTGAATAGATTTACTAACTCGCGCCCATGATTCTACACTTGAAACAAATAATTGATTTGCTGATTCATCTGTTGTGTCTATAAACAGATTGCACCCAAATGGTATATTTGGATTTTTTTGAATCATATCCGAAATAACATTTTCACAATCCATGTAATCGAACAATGTATCGAGCAACTCCTCATAATTAGCTAATTTGTCAGCTAATTGTGATACAAGTGTTTTGTATAAAGAATCTTTTTGTTGTTGTAGCTCAGAATTACTTTGATAAAATTCTTCTTTTTTAAAATCTGTTGTTAATACAGTGCCTTTAAAGCAGCGATGTTTTTCACCTTTAAAGTGATAATAACATCCGAAAAACATTACAGACCTTAGCCCGGGAGCAACTCCCATTTCTTTGTAAATAGTAGTGTCGATTTTATCAGCACTTTCAATTTCAAAAATCACTTTCTTCATAGTTTCTAATTTTTATTTGTTAATACTTAAAATTAATTTCTTTTCACGTGCATTACCATGTATGATTGGTAATGCGAATTGAGCAAAAAAAATATTAGTCGGGATAATCCTCCTTATATTGTTCCATCATCATTTGATTAATTGTAAATTCAACTTCATCAAGTTTAAACGATGGAATCTTTCCATTTTCATATACTTTATCTTCTGCCCCCATATTTTTAACGAACTTTCTAAACTTCTTCCCGTTATTGTCAATCCAGTAAGCTCTGGCATAAACATATGTGACATCAGTAGGTTTATGAAGAATTTTAACAATGGATAAATCGTGTTCTATCATAAGCCTGACCTTATCAATTCTATTCTTGTGCGCCTGAACCAAATTTATGATCTCAATAGGTGAAAGTGGAGTTCCGTCCTCGTGAACCAAAGTGGTTTGTTCCATTACATCACTTCTAAATCTCGTCTTCAGCCGTTTTAATTCATTTAAAAGGTGAGTTTTACTCAAGTCCTTTTCCGGATTGCGTTTAAATCCATCATCAGACAACCATTTTTCGTAATCTTCATTTGGAATTAAGTTCATCCCTAACAATAAAAGGTAGGATTTCATTACTGCACCCGATAATAATATTCCAAGAGATTCAATCATTGTTCTACATTTTGGAGCAAAATTACAAATTAATTTTACATTACCAAAAATAAATGGTAATAATTTGTTCTGTATCGATTTTTTAACCGCCGGCCTCATGGACACGGTACAGGGTTGAAACCCCATTTCTGTACTTTCTTTTACACTTACACTCGTTTTTAGTGTCACTATTTATTAGTGTAAATGTTTCAATAAGTTTTTAAAAATGAATGATTATAGTGTACCCTGTCCACCAAAGAAAAAAAAACAAAAAAAATAGATGTAAAAATGACTTTCCTGGAACATCGGGATATTTATAGATAGAAGTGGTTGTAAATAACTACTGATAATCCATTATAAAATTTAGAAGAGATGGGTACAACAATTAATGATGAACAGGACAATGTCAAGATGAATCTGACATTACCGCGAGGATTTTACGAGCTGCTAGTTCACAAATCTGATAGTGATTACATGAAGACCGCAACATGGGTAAAACAATTCCTAATGCGTCATCTGCTGAATCAGCATAAACAAGAAAATGATGGAGGGATGAACAATGAAAGACGAAATAATGAATAAAATCGGGCTGTCCATAATACCCGTATCCAGTCAAAAAATCCCTTTCAAACCATGGGCGGAATATCAATCGAAAATTGCTCCAATTGATAATTGGTATGACCATTATATGAACCAAGGAACTGTTGGTATCATTTGCGGCAAGATTAGTGGAAACCTAATAGTCATTGATATTGACATCAAAAATGACCCTGAATTGAGCATTTTCGAGGATTTTATGGACTTTTTTCCAAGAGCATTAAAAAATCGTTTCTTGATGCAAAGAACTCCAAATAAAGGATGGCACATTATATATAGGTGTCCTGACGCTGTAATTGAGCCAAGCCAAAAATTGGCTTTGCATATAGACGGCAAAGTAATTATAGAAACCCGAGGCGAGGGCGGTTATTTTTGTACAAATACAATCGACTATTTTCCTGCACAAGGAAAATTCAATTTGGAAGATTTGGAAATTGAAATTCCTGTACTTACACTTGAAGAACACGAGTTTCTTTTAAACACCGCACGCAGTTTGACCAGATTTTTCCCTTCACCCAAAATGTCAATGAATGGAACAGAATTCTCTTACAACGAGCCAGCCGTAAATGAATTCAATAATAAATATCCGATAACTGAATTATTTTTAAAACACGGATGGAAAATAACCCATGAGGACGATGAAAAGTATTATCTACTTCGCCCGGACTCATCAGCAACACATTCAGGATATTATTTCAAAGACTCCAAATTATTTTATTGCTTCTCGCCATCAACCGCTTTTAAAACCCAACAACCATATAATAACTTTCAAATATTGAAGTTGCTGGAAGGTAATGATGACTATCGTAGAACCTTAAATCTATTGCCAGAACTTGGTTTTCAATTAACGAATAAGAAAAAAAAGATTTCACCTGATGATATTGCAGCTTATCTAAATAGTGTTGGAGTATCCTATGATGAATTTATACAAGACCTGACATTGAACGGCTCTGTTATAGAGGAAAGGGAATACAATACTATTTTTATAAAAATGAAGACCTATTTCGATAGGGAAATTCCGCGAACACGATTTGAAGAAATAATCAAATCTAATTTTATTGAAACATTTAATCCAATTAAAGAATTCGTGGATAAAAATAGCCACAGAAACCCAAAAGGCACGTTTGAAAAGTGGTTAGATTGTATCACCCTAAAAAATGATAGTATAGACGGAAATATCGTATTACATTTTTTAAAAAAGTGGTACGTTGGTATAATTGCACAGGCGCTGGACGGCGAGTTCCCCAATGAATTCTTTTTGGCGCTACTTTCAACAGAACAAGGTATAGGAAAGTCCACACTTTTACGTAGATATGTATTACCATGGGAACTTCAAAATTATCAAGCGGAGCATAGTTTGACCTTCGATGATGATTTCAAGGTAATTATGGGACAGGCATTACTAATAATAGACGATGAAATGGACGGCAGGACATATGAATCTGCCCAAACATTTAAGAATGTATTAAGCCAGAAAAATATGAAAACCAGAAGAAAATATGACCGCCGTATGAGTACAATAAAACGCCGTAGCAGTTTTGCAGGATCAGGAAATAACTTATTTGTGATTCGTGAATCAGTTAACAGAAGGATAATACCTATTGAAATTAAATACATTAATTACTCAGCTCTAAATAGTGTTGATTATACTGATCTTTTTATGGAAGCCTACCATCTTTACAAAGCAGGATTTAAGTATTCGTATATCAGAGAAGATAAGCAACTTCTTGAACATCTTTACCAAGATTACATCCAAAAAAGTGATGTCGAACTAATCTTGGATGAATACATAGATCCACCTGCTAACAAAGAAGAAGAGCAATTTATTTCAACTTTAAAAATGGTTTCAAAACTATGTCAGTTATATCCGCAATTTGAAAAAAGAATAAATCCAAAAGCTGTTGGGAAATTGCTGAATGATAAAGGATATAAATCAACAAGGTTTGGTGTTAAGAAAATTTCGGGATTTATAATTGGCAAACAAAGCAAAATCCTGTCAACTGATGACAATAATGTGCTGCTCTTAGGTGCATGATAAAAAAGAGAACTTGTTGATCCACGAGTCAATTTTAGTGCATTTTACATTCAAAAGTCGTGAAATTTCAATGGTTTCACGACTTTTTTTGTCGTGATTATTAGACACGTGGCGTTATACTATTTCACGACAAAAACTTTGCTTGGAAGCCTCCGGCGCAGGATTTATAAAAATGTTTGGCTCTAAATTGATACGTTCGAAATCGACCTGTTCGTGAATCACGAGCTATTTTTCAAAAATTTCAGGCTTTAAATCTAAGAGCTCCTGCAAAAAACATATTTCATACTGTTTAACAAATAATAATTTCTGGCATATTCAGCGTTAATTTGATATCTTCGGAAATTAAATCTTCAAACCTGTTCTTTTACTAAAATATATGGCGAAAAAACAAACCAAAAATGAAGAACCTATTGAAAAGGTTCTCTGGGCGACTGCTAATAAACTTCGTAAAAACATTGATGCAGCCGAGTACAAACATGTTGTGTTAGGCTTAATTTTCCTGCGTTATATTTCTGATGCATTTGAAGATTTATACCAAAAACTAAAAGTAGGTGAAGGTGATTTCGCTGGTGCTGATCCTGAGGACAAGGATGAATACAAGGCAGAGAATGTGTTTTTCGTTCCAACTCACGCCAGATGGACATATCTTCAGGATAACGCTAAAAATCCGGAGATTGGTAAACTAATCGATGCAGCGATGGATTTAATTGAAAAAGAAAATCCGCGTTTAAAGGGAGTTTTACCAAAGGTTTACGCCAAAGAAAATTTGGACACAACCAATCTTGGTTCTTTGGTTGATATGATTGGAAACATCGCTTTGGGTGACGCTAAACAACGAAGTGCAGATGTACTGGGACACGTTTTCGAATATTTCTTGGGTGAATTTGCACTGGCTGAAGGTCGGAAAGGTGGCCAGTTCTACACGCCAAGGAGTGTTGTAGAATTATTGGTTGAAATGTTGGAACCTTACAAAGGACGGGTGATGGATCCCTGTTGTGGTTCGGGCGGTATGTTTGTACAATCCGAAAAATTTGTACTTCAACATCAGGGGAAATTAACCGATATTTCCATTTACGGACAGGAAAGCAATCAAACAACCTGGCGTTTGTGTAAAATGAACCTTGCTATTCGTGGCTTGGACAGTACACAGGTTAAGTGGAACAATGAAGGTTCGTTCCTGAAGAATGAACACAAAGACGTTAAAGTAGATTACATTATAGCCAATCCACCGTTTAACGATGATGATTGGAGCGGACAGTTATTGCGTACTGATGCACGTTGGGAACATGGAGTTCCACCAACCGGGAATGCAAACTACGCTTGGATTCAACATTTCCTGTTTCATTTAAATCAAAAAGGAAGTGCTGCATTCGTTTTGGCAGATACATCACTCTCAATCGCATCATCAGATGAAGCTGATATTAGAAAAAACTTGGTAATGAATAATCTTGTTGATTGTATTATTTCTTTACCCTCTCACTTATTTTCGAATACACAGATTGCAGCTTGCATTTGGATATTATCAAGAAAAAGACAAAGTAAAGATTTAAAGAATGATATACTTTTTATAGATGCCAGTAGGAAAGGAAAGTTAATTGAAAGAAAGAATAGAATTTTAAGGCAATTAGATATAAATCTAATTGCTGAAACATATCATAAATGGAAAATTGCAGAATCAAACAAACTTATTGATTCTCCCGGATTTTGTAAAAGTGTTCCATTTGAAATAATTGAGGATAATAATTTTGTGCTTTCTCCAAACAGATACATTGAACCACTAGAACAAGAAATAGAAATTAATGTATCGAATACAATCGAGTCAATTAAAGATGAGATTGTTCGTTATGGTGACTCTATCACAGATTTAACTGATTCTGTCAATCAATTGAAGATTAACTCAATTGTCGAGTTGGGGTCGATTAGAAAATTGAATATCCTTTCAAAATCCCTAAACGATTATACTACCGATCTGTACAAGTCCTTAATTAAAAAGTATTTTATTGATCTAAATTTTAATAATAAACAAATTAATGGTGTAACTAATTGGCAAAAAAGAACATTCGGTGAACTTTTTAAAGAAAGAAAGACAAGGGTAAAACAATTAGGATTCTGTCCTCCAATTTATAGTTTGACAAACAACGGGATACAAGCAAGGGAAGAAAAATTTACAAAAAACCTATCTAAGAGTAATGATAATTATAAAGTAGCATTTGAAGGAGATATGGTTTTCGGATTAAGTCGTGAAATACCAAATTTAGATGTCTTTACAGCAAAACAGGGTGCTTTTAGTGGTGCATATCATATTTATTCCCCTTACGATATTCGTATTGGATTAATTGTTGGTTCACTAATGAGGTTGAAATTAATGGAACAAACCGATATACTAAAAGGTGGAGCTAGAGAAGGCAGAGGATTAGACAAAGTTAAACTTATGAATAAAACATTTATCATACCCAAAACAAACGAATTAGATTTAATATGGGGAGGATGAAATCTTATTATGTCATATCCCATTATTTATGTAAATGAAGATAATGATGATACTTTGTGCTATTTACAATTTTAAACATGAATGATTTAATAACATAGGAATATGAGTAAAAATTAATTCTATGTCAATGGAATACAACATATACTGCGATGAAAGTTGCCATTTGGAAAATGACAATAGCAAAGTAATGGTGCTGGGCGCGATTTGGTGCCCTAAAGAAAAAAGAAAGGAAATTTTTACACGCATCCGTGAAATTAAAGTTCAGTATGGTTTACCACAGACCTTTGAAATAAAATGGAATAAGGTATCTCCTGCAAAAGTTGATTTTTATTTACAACTGATAGACTATTTTTTCGATGACGATGATTTACATTTCAGGGCGTTGGTAGTGCCGGACAAAACTGTACTGAACCATAGATTTTTCAATCAAACCCACGATACCTTTTATTACAAAATGTATTTCGATATGTTAAAGGTAATTCTGGCTCCTGTAAACGCATATAATATCTACATCGATATAAAGGATACACGCAGTCAGGAAAAAGTGGAACATTTATGTCAGGTACTAAGAAACAACCACTACGATTACGACAATAAAATAATTAAGAAAGTACAGCAAATTCAATCGCATGAGGCTGAAGCATTACAATTGGCTGATTTATTAATTGGTGCAATTGGTTATTTTCATCGTGGGCTTAATTCAAACCAAGCAAAATTGCAACTCATTGACAGGATGCAAGAAAGGTCGGGATATAATTTAAGACACTCGACTCTTTACCGTGAAGACAAAACCAATTTATTTATTTGGCACCCTCAAAATATTAACTAAAAATGGCTAAAGACCTTACGCTGCCGGAGATTATAACACTTGAAGAATTCGATGGAAATTTTCACAACTTCTATGAAGAAGTTTATTCGATTTTTAAGAAAGATTTTGTGGATACGAAACCAACTTATAGAGGAACTAAATTGAAGCTTAAAATGCATCCTTATATTGAAGGTAAGGAATACACATTTTATCATTTCACACACGATGGCGACATCGAATCGGATAGATTACCAAACCTAAGGCGATTGGAAAGAATCGGTTATCCGCGACCCATAATAGATAATTCAGAAAATGAAATATTAAAAGTTTGGAAAAACAACCGTGGAAGACATGAAAGAATTTTAATATTACACGAACAGGAAAGTTATATTGTAATATTAGAAGACAGAGAAGAATATATTCTGCCGTGGACAGCATATTATATTGACAAAGGGCATAGGATGAGAAAACTTTTAAAGGAATACGAGGCATATAAAACCAAAACCGCCCAGCAAAACTGAGCGGCTTTTTTACTCCTTTAACGCATGGTTATTGAGCTGGTACAAATATATAAGGTATATATGAAAAAAACAATAGGTGTCCTAAAATTTTGAAAATCAGTAAAAAATGACTTCGAAAGTTACCGAAAACGATATCGAATTACTCGCCATTGAAGAATTTCAAGCATTGGGTTATCATTACATTTATGGCCCCGATATTTCGCCTGATGGTGAAGTTCCTGAAAGGAATTCATACAGCGATATTCTACTTGTCAGTCGGTTAAAATCAGCTATATCGAAATTAAATCCTAAAATCCCGGCTGAAGCACAGCAGGATGCTTTAAATCAAATTTTAAGGATAAATTCACCCGACCTGTTAACGAATAATGAAACATTTCACCGGATGTTAACCGAAGGGATTAAGGTAAATTATCAAAAAGGTGGAGATACAAGAGGTGATTTAGTTTGGCTCATTGATTTTACCAAACCTGAAAACAATGAATTTTTAGTAGTTAACCAATATACGGTAATTGAAGAGAACAATAACAAACGCCCCGACATTATTTTGTTTGTTAATGGGATTCCATTGGTTGTAATCGAACTTAAAAATGCGGTTGTTGAAAACGCCACAGTAAAATCAGCATTTAAACAACTGCAAACATATAAAGCCACAATCCCAAGGTTATTTAATTATAACAGTTTGTTGGTGATTTCAGATGGGCTGGAAGCAAAAACAGGTTCAATCTCTTCCGGGTTATCACGCTTTATGGCATGGAAAAGTACGGATGGTGAAAACCTGGCTTCGCACTTGGATACTGAACTTGAAACATTAATCAGAGGACAGTTAAATCCTTCAACTTTGTTGGATATTGTCCGTCATTTTGTTGTATTCGAAAAAACAAAAAAAGAAGATTTACAGACTGGCATTACGATAATTGAAACTATTAAAAAGATTGCCGCCTATCATCAGTATTATGCGGTAAATAAAGCGGTGGCAAGTACCAAAATAGCTACCTCAGAAAAAGGTGACAGAAAAGGTGGAGTGGTCTGGCATACGCAAGGATCCGGGAAAAGTTTATCCATGGTTTTCTATACCGGGAAAATTGTTTTGTCATTAAATAATCCAACTATTTTAGTAATTACGGACAGGAATGATTTAGATGACCAGTTGTTTGACACCTTTGCCGCTTCATCGCAATTATTAAGACAAACACCTGTTCAAGCCAACGATAGAAAACATTTAAAGGAACTTCTAAAAGTAGCGTCAGGGGGTGTGATTTTTACAACAATACATAAATTTCAACCCGAAGATGGGAATGTTTATGAAACTCTGACTAAACGAAAAAATGTAATTGTAATAGCAGACGAGGCTCACCGCACCCAATATGGTTTTAAACCAAAAACCATTGATGAAAAAGACGCAAGCGGCGAAATCATTGGTAAACGTATCGTTTACGGTTTTGCAAAATACATGCGTGATGCTTTGCCCAATGCAACTTACCTTGGTTTTACAGGAACACCAATTGAAAATACAGATGTTAATACGCCGGCTGTTTTTGGGAGTTATGTAGATATATACGATATCGCACAGGCGGTTGATGATGGTGCAACAGTAAGGATATATTATGAAAGTCGATTGGCAAAGGTGAACCTTAGCGAAGAAGGTAAACGCTTGGTGGAAGAACTGGATGAAGAACTCAAACAAGACGACTTAACCGACACTCAAAAAGCGAAAGCCAAATGGACACAACTGGAGGCCTTGGTTGGAAGTCCAAACCGGATATATAATATTGCAGAGGATATAATCAGTCATTTCGAACAACGACAGGAAGTTTTTGAGGGTAAGGGAATGATTGTAACTATGTCAAGAAGGATTGCAGCGGATTTGTATGACAAAATTATCAGTTTACGTCCTGAATGGCACAACAATGACCTTGATAAGGGACTAATTAAAGTGGTTATGACTTCCGCGTCATCCGATGGTGAAAAGATTGCCAAACACCATACTACCAAAGAACAGAGACGTGCCTTAGCTGACAGGATGAAAGATACCGATGATGAATTAAAGTTGGTAATTGTACGTGATATGTGGCTGACCGGATTTGATGCCCCATCGATGCACACCATGTACATCGACAAGCCAATGAAAGGTCACAACCTTATGCAAGCCATTGCAAGGGTAAACCGGGTATATAAAGACAAACCCGGAGGTTTGATTGTCGATTACTTGGGTATTGCTTCTGATTTAAAGAAAGCGTTATCATTTTATTCTGATAGTGGAGGGAAGGGCGATCCAACCATTATTCAGGAACAGGCGGTTGAACTCATGCTGGAAAAATTGGAAGTTGTATCACAAATGTTCATCGAAAAACCAATCGCCAAACATTCCGCACAATATGAAGCTTTGGCGGCTGACCCATCGATACCATACATTACCAGAAACAATGGATTTAACTATGCAGAATATTTCGATGCTGATACCAAAACAAAGCTGAAAATTATACTGGCAGCTGAAGAGCACATCCTTAGTTTGGAAGATGGGAAAAAGCGGTTTGTGAATGAAGTTACCGCCTTATCCAAAGCTTTCGCTATTGCTGTGCCGCATGAGCAAGCGATGGATGTTAAAGAAGAAGTATCATTTTTTCAAGCCGTTAAAGCAAGGTTATCTAAATTTGATATAACCGGTTCAGGACAATCAGATGAAGAAATCGAAACTGCAATTCGACAGGTAATCGATAAAGCGATTGTTTCGGAACGAGTGGTTGATGTATTCGATGCAGCCGGTATTAAAAAACCTGATATTTCAATTCTGTCAGAAGAATTTTTGATGGAGATCAAGCACATGAAACATCAGAATATCGCATTGGAAACCCTGAAGAAACTATTAAATGATGAAATTAAGGTCAGGAGTAAAATGAATTTTGTTCAGAGCCGAACATTAATGGAAATGCTCCAAAATTCAATCAACCGATACCAAAATAATATTCTTACTGCCGCTGAAGTGATTCAGGAATTAATTGATTTAGCCAAAGAAATCAAGAAAGCGGATAAACGTGGAGAAGACCTGGGATTATCTGAATATGAACTGGCGTTTTATGATGCAATATCAAATAACCAAAGTGCGAGGGATGTGCTTGGACACGATACATTAAGAAACCTTGCCATCTATTTGGTTGAAACGGTAAGGAATAACGCTACAATCGATTGGACAATTAAAGAAAGCGTGAAAGCCAAGCTAAAAGTAATGGTTAAAAGGGCATTACGAAAATTTGGTTATCCACCCGACCAGCAAAAACTGGCTACCGAAACAGTTTTAAAACAAGCTGAGTTATTGGCGGATTTTTGGCAGAATTAATTTGTCCTAAATAGCTCATTTTCATCTTTATAAACTTAGCATTAAGATAGCATTGCATTTTGTGCAAGTTGTCTGTTTTTCATTAAGTTAGCTCAATGTGAAGTGTAATTGTATTACAATTTTAAAAGTTTAACTATGAAAAATGTTGTCCTATTTTGTAGAGTATCTTCAACCAATGATAGACAGAATTACGAACGCCAAATTAATGACCTAACCCAACTGGCGGAGACCCAAAATTATCATGTTGCCGGCGTTTTCGCTGAAAAAGTTTCAGGCGCAAAGAAAAACAGAGAACGGAAAGAACTGATGAATATGATTG
>CAZHKI010000051.1:0-11894 GCA_964533365.1 uncultured Maribellus sp.
TCCGTTTTCCAGGTTCAGCAACTGCACCACCAGCGTGGTGGTCCCCACATCAACGGCTATCCCGAACCCTTTCCGGGGCTGAAAATCAAACATCGAATTATCAGCGAGGATGATATTCTCGAACTGGCCAATTTCCAGCGTAATATCAGACTCTGCCTGGCAAAAGCAAGCCAGGCGCCAGTTATCGCCCAAACCCAGCTTTTTCAGTTTTTGTTGCTGAACAGCATCGGCTTCAAGGCTCCCCGACAACAATTTGACCTTGCAACTGCCGCAGGTCCCTTTTCCGCCACACGGAAATTCCACGCCAAACTCATGCAAAACGTCGATGAGCGGCGTCCCGGGATGAACCAAAAGTTCTTTTTCAATGGGTAAAAGAGTAATTTTTACTTTATGCGGCATGGCTCCTGAATTTCAAAAATTAGTTCCAAATTTAATGAAATACCGGAGCCTGATTAATGAAGTTGTATAAAATAAAACCAATCAAAAAACCAGAACTTTACCGTTCTTTTAAAGTTTTGCACTACTTTCGACATACTATTTTGTTAATTATTGGATGACTTACAATAAAAATCATTTTTTTTGTTTTGAAACTGACTATCCAATTTTCAGGTGAATAGCGATTATGAAATATGGGAGGCTTTTAAGGCTGGCGATAAATCGGCACTTTCATATATCTATTGTCAACATTTTCACTCGCTTTTTCAATACGGTATTCGTTTTAAAGACGATCCTGAGTTTGTAAAAGATTGTATCCAGGATGCTTTCTATCAATTAATGAAGTCCGGCCGTCAACTTAGCACAACAGATAACATCCGCTACTACCTTTTCCGAACTTTAAAAAATGTTATTTACAAAAGATTTGAAAAAGAAAGGAAAGCCCAGCTATCCGAAATCTTAACGTTTAACGCACCTTTTTCGCTTGAAGAAGAAATACTTGAAAAAGAAAATATAACAAACACAGAAAAGGCTTTAGTCGGAGCTTTAAAAAATTTGAGCAGCCGCCAGCGGGAAATTATCTATCTGCGCTATGAGTGTGAAATGGAATATGAAAAAATCTGTGAAATAATGAACCTGAAAAACGATTCAGCCAGAAAATTGGTTTTCAGGGCCATAAAAGCACTCAGGGAGGCAATTGATGGCCGCTCTGAAACCCCTGTTTTGTTTTTCTTTCGGTTTGCCCTAAAGTATGTTTTTTAGCACATCTTTTGCCTGTCCACAAAACCATAAAAAGCAGACTTAATGGTCAAAAGCTTTTTTCAGTGGATAGAAAATATCATAAATATACAGTCGAAGACTTTACACAGGACCCAAAATTTATAGCCTGGGTAAAAAGAAGGTCGGAGCAGAAATACTGGAATTCCTTTTTGCGTGAACATCCGGAACAGGTAAAAAATGTTGAAACAGCACGCATAATTGTAGAATCTTTCCGGTATTCAAACATTGATGTCAATGAAAAAGAGATGCAATCGGTGTGGAAAAATATCGAGTTGTATTATGATCTGCAGCAAAAAACCGGCAAAAAAATAAAATTCAGAAATATAACACGTTATGCAGCAATGGTTGCTTTTCTTTTAACTGTTGGTACATTAGTATCTCATTTTCTTTTTGAGAAAAACCGAAATCAGTTTACTGAAATAGAGATTCCTTTTTCCAATTCAACCGAAGCAAAATTGATATTGTCGGGGGGCGAAGAAATTTTATTGAAAGAAAAACAAACCGAATTGCAGTTTGACGACACCGGAAAAAAAATAAAGATTGACCGCGATAGTATAATTAATTATCAGCCAGAAGATATAAAAAATACAATGGCCCAGGTAATAATCCCATATGGCAAACGATCAGACATTCAATTGTCCGACGGTACAAAAGTATGGCTGAACGCCGGTTCGAGGCTTATTTTTCCTCAAAAATTCACCGGAAAAGAAAGGCATGTATTTCTGAAAGGGGAGGCTTATTTTGAAGTGACAAAAAACCGTAATGCCCCATTCATTGTAACCACTGATAATATGAATGTTACAGTTCTTGGAACAGAATTTAATATAAAAGACAATAATTCTGATAACGAACTGGAAGTTGTACTGGTAAAAGGGGAGGTAAGCCTGAAAGAAAACAGCGTTCTTAATTTTCTTGGTAAAGAAGTTAAACTGATACCAAACCAAAAAGCAGTATATAATAAAACAGATAACAAGATGGTGGTTGAGTCGGAAGTTGACGTTGCTTACTTTACTTCATGGAAAGAAGGATTGCTCGAATTCCGGCGGGAAAGTATTCTCAATGTGTTTAAACAGCTTTCGAAATATTACAATGTAAGATTTGTAACCGAAAGCAGTGTCGAACTTAACCGGAAAATCAGTGGTAAACTTGATCTGAAAGAATCGCTCGAAGAAGTGTTGAAAGTCGTTTCAGATGCAGCTCCCATCACTTACCGGATTGATGAAGGGAAAGTGGTTGTAAACAGTAAAATAAGTTATTTGCCTGTGCGATAAAAAACTCCGGGAAGTGCCGTCAACACTCCCCGGAAAGATATAAACGCCAATACATATTAACGTTTAATAAGCATCCAAATTTATGGAAAAAAGTGGTATGGATGTGTGTTCCGTTGATGGAAACACCGGAAATATGTGGAAAAAGATGAAACTACTATTCGCATTTTATTTTGTTGGATTGCTGGCCGTTTCGGCGAATTCCTATTCCCAACAGACAAAATTCAGTTTTCTGTTGGAGGATGTAACCGTAAAGGAAGTCTTTATTCAAATTGAAAAAAACAGCGAATTTATTCTGTTTTATAACGAGGATTATGTTGATGTTGAACGAAAAGTTAGTATCGATATAACGGAGAAGGGAGTAGAACACATTCTGGATGAAATTTTTAAAGAAACCAATAATTCCTACAAAATTTACGATCGGCAGATTGTAATTTTATCACGGGAGGAACCGGAAAGTAGTTTAACTGATAAACCTGAAATAATAAAACAACCCGAGAAAACACAAACAGGTACAGGAAGTATCCGGGGGAAAATTACGGATGAAGACAATATGCCCATGATAGGGGCAACAATCGTTGTCGGTCAAACCACGATGGGCACAATTACCGATGTAAACGGCAATTACCAGTTGTTGGGTGTGCCTGCCGGTAAACAAACAATCAGAATTTCATTTATTGGATACAGTACCAAGACAAAGGAAATTACCGTTAATGCGCATGAAGTTTTGGTTTTGAATGTCCAAATGAGTCTTTCTTCAGTTGAAATATCAGGAATTATCGCATATGGTCAGGCTCGTGGACAAATTGCCGCTATTAACCAGCAACTGAATGCCAAAGGAATTGCCAATGTAATATCAGCCGAGAAACTACAGGAACTGCCGGATGTTAATGTTGCAGAAGCGATTGGAAGGCTTCCCGGGCTAATGGTGGAACGTGACCGCGGCGAAGGACAAAAAATAATAATCCGGGGCCTGGAACCAAAATACAATACCATCTCAATTGGCGGCAACATGGCCCCGTCAACTTCAACTGACGACAGAAGTACCGATTTGAACATGATTTCTCCTGAAATACTGGGTGGTGTTGAAGTGTTAAAAGCCAATACAGCCGACAAAGATGCCGACGGGCTTGGAGGAACTGTTAACCTTACCATAAGAGAAGCACCATCCGGATTAAAAATGACGGCAAATGTGCTTGCAGGATACAGCGGCCACTCCAAATCGTTTAATAACTACAAAACCAATATTTACATTAGTAACCGCTTTTTTAATGATAATCTTGGGGTAATGCTTACCGGAAACACCGAAACTTCAGAACGAAATTCAGATGTATTCAATGTAAACTACAACGTTGTAGGAAAGCCAAACTACGAAGCAGGTGAGTCATGGGTGAAACCTTGGATTACTACAGCTACTCTTCAGGCCAACATTGAAGATCGTTCACGTACCGGCGGAAGTTTGCTGCTTGACTGGAAAATCAGCCCGTCATCTACAATTAAATCCAGTAATTTTATCGGCTATTTGAACCGTCATATTTACGACCGTGGAAAAACGTATGATTTAGGTAATAATTATCTTGAAATTGACCAGACACAGGAGATAATCCATCAACTGCTATATTCAAATTCACTGGAAGGCAAACATGATATTTGGGCAACAGTTTTCGAATGGGGAGCGTCGAGATCCGAATCGGCAAACAAACGCCCCTACTCACACAACGTTAATTTCAGAAAACTTGATGCTTTCAATGGCTATTCACAAGGAAACTCATTTGACATTGCCCCTCCGGAATTAGTACCTGCTCCCAAAAACGTAAATGACTTTATCGAACAGTATTATTTCCAGAATGGAGGAAGCAAGACCTATGACGCTTCGGAAGTTGAAACCGGAATATTTGCCAACTGGCAGATTCCGTTTAAAATAAGTAATCACATTACCGGAAATATCAAAGCTGGCAGCAAATACCGCATAAAAAACAGGTCAAGAGAAAACGTCCGTTTTCATGCCCGCATGGATTACAGCAGTTCCATAAATGATTTTCTCAAAATTTATCCCGATTTCATATTGACCACAAAAGGTAACGTAGGTCAACTTTCACTCATGAATTTTTTGGAT
Source organism: uncultured Maribellus sp. (assembly GCA_964533365.1). Taxonomy (GTDB): domain Bacteria; phylum Bacteroidota; class Bacteroidia; order Bacteroidales; family Prolixibacteraceae; genus Draconibacterium. The sequence continues at coordinate 4,600 of CAZHKI010000051.1, forward strand.
AACAACTACGAAACCAATGAATTCATGGATGGAAAGTATCAATACCTGAACGTTAATAATGTTCTGGACAGAAATTTATTATCAAAAATTTACGATGATTATTTGAAAAACTTCTACGATTCCATTCCATCAGCAGCAAAAGACAATTATGTGACCCATGAAACAATCCTTGCCCATTACATGATGGCCGAACTAAAAATTGGCAAATATCTCACGTTCATTCCCGGAATACGATACGAAAAAACAGGGATCCGTTACAAAGCATACATCGCAGAAGAATTTCCGGCATCGGAGTCAACCCCGATTGATATACCTTTCCGGGATACAACAGCAACCAACAGCTATCATCACTTTCTGCCTCAAATTCATCTGAAAATCAAACCTGCCAATTGGCTCGATATTCGGTTGGCTTACACCAATACTTTATCGCGGCCCGATTATAACCAACTTGCTCCCAAAAAAATTATCAATCTTCAAAGTGAAACCATTAGATTGGGAAATACAAGCCTGAAACCGGCTTTGTCCCGGAACTACGACTTAATATTTTCCTTTTATGAACAAAAATTGGGATTACTTACTCTTGGTGTATTCTATAAAGACATTCAGGATTTTATCTGGAACAAACAGGCATTGGTACTCGCGGGTACAGCCACCGACCCTGATGTACTGGAAATACCAAGAAGTGCTCTGGGATTTACGGCCTTTTATCCGTTAAATAACACGAACCGGTCAAATATCAAAGGCTTTGAAGTTGATCTTCAATCGAACTTGAGTTTTTTGCCAGTGAAAGGAATTGTATTCAATGCAAATTTTTCGTTGATGGATTCCGAAACCAAATATCCTGAGGTACTGGTCGTCAGATCCTTAAATCCTGATTACGGGACCGTGCCCGGTGCTCCCCGGATTAAACTTATCAATCAGGATACTGCTTATGTCGATCGGCTTCTTTCTCAGCCCAGCTACCTGGCAAATGTTGGGCTGGGTTACGACAATAAAAAGATTGGCCTTTCGGCAAGGCTATCGTTTAATTACCAGGACGACATTCTGACAAAAGAACAAAGACGTCCTGACGGGGCAGACAGAGAAGGTACAATGGCATTTTACCGATGGGATTTCCAACTAAACCAAAGAATCACAAAAAAGCTGACTTTAAATGCCAATGTAGCCAATATCTTTAATCAGCCCGATCAATCTGCCCGGTTGATTACAGGTTATCTCACTAAAATTGAATATTACGGTTACACTGCCCAGATAGGACTAAAGCTCGATTTATTTTAAAAAATCAGCAGCACACTAACTGCCGGGTGTTTAGTAAAAACAAGATTAAGCCCGACAAGAAAAAAAATACGAATGACTATTCTTTAACCAAAATATGTTTAACTAAAAAATCTTGATTATGAAAAGAACTTTTTACTTATTACTATTCATTGGGATACTTCTTTTAAATATCCCTGCCAACGGGCAAAAAACAGTAGTGGTTGTTCAGCCCGATGAAGGACTTAATGTTGGGGCATTAAACAACGCCATCGCATCGGCTGCCGATCCGGGCAATACGATATTTGAACTAAAACGGGGAGGCCATTATCTTTTAAACGGGGCCATCTCGCATACAGGATATACTCTTCATATTCGAGCTGAAGCCGGAAGTGGGCTACGCCCAATCTTACAGCCTGCCGTTGACGAATTGGGCGCCTCCGGCAATCATTTTACTTCCGGGGGAAGCCTGATTCTTGAAGGACTTTTTATTCAGGGCATGAATGAACTTAAGGCTATTGGCAACCGGCAAATTGAAATCAGCGGCAATGAAAACAGAATAGTTATTGACGACTGCTTTTTTGATTATTCCAACCAGGTCTTTTTACGGTTCAGTTCGAGCAATAATAAAATTTTTATTACCAACTCCATATTCCGAAATTCTATCCGCCCTGAAAATCCAAATAATGGACGAATCATTGATCTGCGGGGTAACCCACAGGATACCATCATCATTGAAAAAAGTACTATTCACAATTGTATCGCCGAGTTAGTCAGAGCTGATAATGGTTTTATAAAATATTACCGGTTTAACCATAATACTCTTTTCCAGTGCTGTATTGGTGGTTATAAACTAAATCTTAATAAAATACTGAAAGCAGAAGTAACCAATAACCTTTTTTATAATTTCTCCGTCCGGGGTGACCTTCATACTCATGATGCCTTTTTTAATGTCGATTCGATATATACAGTTGGCGAATATACCGATGCCGACAGGTATTTCAAACTGAACAACAACAATTTTTATACTCAAAAAGAATTTGGAGATACCCTGGAAATGTATTGCCCTCCTAAAATACTTTACCGCTTTGATCCAGCCGATGTAAATCATACCGATACAATTTGGTATAAATTTGGTGTTAAAACGTATGTTTTTGCCAATAAAACCATTCTCGACACGGCGGTTACTACTCCTCCTCCAACTTTAATCAAATTTATAAAAGCCGGACAGGCAGACACTACCAATGTTTTTAGTGAACAACTGGAAATCAAAAATCCGCCTCCATTAGGTATGAACTACTGGAAATTTCTGGTACAAACCGGATTTAACCCGGGAAGTAATACTCCTCCAACCGATGCTTATATCGATGAAGACAAAAATGTTTTAGGAGAAGTAACTACCGGTGCCTATGATTTTGGTTACAATACAGGATCAAAATCAGCTACGGCTGCTGATGACGGTTTGCCACTTGGCGACCCGAGGTGGACCCTGTTTACACCGGTTTCATCAAAAACAATCGATGAAAACCCGAATTCGGTGAAGACATATCCGAATCCTTTCACCAATACCATAACCTTTGAGATTGAAAGTAAAGAATCAGCTTCAGCAAAAATTATTATTTTTGATTTAATGGGTAAAGAATTAATTACAAAACAAATACAGGTTGCTCAGGGGAATAATCCGGTGCAGTTGAATTTAGGCAGTAGTATTAATACCGGTATTTATCTTTATCAGGTCAGGGTTGATAAATCGGAAAGCAAACCGATTTACTGCGGCAAAATAATCAAAAAATAGAATTGTGTGGTAACTGAATGAAAATTGGCTGGCACCGTTAGCTGATGCCAGCCAATTATTTTTCAATGTGTGGTAGCAAAATTCTTAAGTATTGATATTATTGCCAGGTATTTATATTTTAGTGAGTTGATAATATGGAAATGACTCAGAAATCTTGTCAAACTCCTGTTTTTCAGAAAGAAATGACTTTATGTACATAAAATGAAGAATCTGCTGTTTTTTGTATTCCTTTTCCTCACGAACGGATTATTTGCACAGTTACCTGTTTCATCAGGATATTTACCTGAAAAACATCCGGTATTTCAGGTAAATTTTGTTCATCCAACTGCCGATAAACCACAGTCAAAGTTGTGGTATATGGATGAATGCTGGTGGGCGATATTGCCCGATTCAACCGGGCCAACACTTTGGCAGCGTACCGGAAACGGCTGGAAAGAACATCCGGGCGTCCGTGAAAACCTAAAAGGAATACCGGGCCGGGCCGATGTTTGGGCAGAAAAAAATCAGGTAACAGCCGTTGGGGTTGCCGATTCCTCGCTAACGGTATTCCGTCTTTTGAAAAAGGTAGACTCATCTGAAATTCAATGGACATCAAAAGTACTTTCAAAATTATTTCCTCTTGTTAATGGAACAATTGAAACAGCTACAATAGCCAAAGATGGAAAAGGGATATGGTGGGTTGTTGCCACCTCTGGTTCAAATGTATATGCCTGGAATTCTGCCAATGATGGAAAAACATGGAATTCCCCGTTCATCCTTTCTGAAGGATTGAAAAATGATGATATTTGCACAATTACGCCATTAAAAGGTGGTGTCGGAGTAATCTGGTCGGACCAGGTTCGCGATGCGATTGTTATGCGCGTTCATAAAGACAGTAGCCCGGCAGAAGCGTGGGAAAATGAAGAAATTGCCGATTCGGGGAACAAAACTGCCGACGACCATCTGAACACGGTACTCACTTCGGATGGCACATTATGGCTGACAACAAAAAACAGTGTCGATGAGGCTGGTAAACCGCAGTTTGTCCTTCGCATCCGGTCGGTTGACGGGAAATGGGTCAACAAACCTTACCTCGTCCTCGAAAGCCGGAATAAACGTCCCAGCCGACCGATTGTCGTAGCTACAGAAGATGGTTCGTATATTTTTACCGGCCACGGCGACAACGACCGGTCAGTTCCCTACCCTCACAACTCAAACATCACGTTTGGCTTGATTGACACAACATCAAACCCTGTTTGGCGCAATCCGGAAATCGTTATTGCACCGGATAGTGTTTACAAAAATGTGGTGCATAATGTAACAGGTCCCAAAAATCCCTTCCCAAAAGATGCACCCTGGATCATTCTTGCCGGAGATGCTGAAGGTCAGATTTATGAAGCCGACCTGAGAAAACTGCTTTGGAACGATTCATCTCAGAAATAAAAAAAGATAAACAGTGAACAAAAAAATTAGCAGAAGATCGTTTGTAACCACCACTCTTTGCGGGGTGGGTACAGTTGCTCTGGGCAACATGATTTCCCCTGGTACAACAATTTCAGGATTAAACTCATCTTTGAATACAGCTAAAAAACTGATTGCCACCACCGACTATTTCGATAATATTATCGGTAGTAAATTCCTTTTTGAAAGAAACCATCTTGACGCCCTGCACCAACACCTTGCTTCGATTGGAGTTACCCGCCATCAATGGATAGTGGAAATGATCTGGAATTTTTATGATCCCAAGCCAAACGGATTCGATCTTTTGGCGGAAGCAGCAGAATCGGCTCATCAACATGGTATTGAATTTTTTGCGGAACTGAAACCTTTTGAGGGCGGAAGTTTCGGATATTCATATCCGCACTCGCTGCCATTTCCCAAAGAATCGTACCCGTTGCGGGATATGCGGGGAATTTATCCTTCGGCACGTCCGTTTGTAGCAGAAAACCCGCATCTGTGTTTAAAACGGAGGCCGGGCACCTACGAGGTAAAAGAGCCCGTTTCGGCAATCAGGCTGGTAAAAAACGATGACAAACCCACACGGGTCAAACCCGAACACCTCTCCATTTGGACAAGCCATCAAAATAACGGATTTGTAAAATATAACGGTCCGGTTTCGTTCCGCGAATCGGTGGAATGGCGGCCAACTTTCCCGAAAAGTAAAGCGTGCCGTATTATTCACTTAGAAAAGCTTCAGTTACCGGCAAATCACAAGTATATACTCATACGTTGCAGTCTGGCCGACAGGGGCGGCGATTTTACCAACGAGCGCGGAAGTATTATCGAGTTATCGGGACCCGGTGAAAATAACATTCCTTCGATACTTAGTACAGGCCCGGTTGATTACGAGTTACTCCGGAAAGAATATGAAAATAACCTGTATGAAAAGATTGTCAGGTACTTTCAAAATCCCGAGGCAAAAGAAGAATTTACCAACCGGGAAAAGGCAAAAAAACATTACCACGATTTTTACAGTTTTGATGAAAGACGCAGAATAACCGAACTCTATACAATCGACAAAGAAGGTTATGTTGCAATTGCCTGCGGAAAACCCGAATATATGCTGGGAAACCTCCATCCTGTTTATCCCGAAGTACGAAAACACTGGCTCGACATGATCCGTTTTTGCCTTGAAAGAGGCGTGGACGGCATCAATATCAGGCATTCCAACCATACCCGTTCGCCCGAGGACTGGGAATATGGCTTTAACGATGCAGTAATTGAAGCTGCGAGCGGCAGAACTGATTATCCCACCATCCGGCACATTAACGGAAACGCTTACACACAATTTTTAAGGGAAGCCCGGGAACTGGTCAAAAGCCACGGAAAAACAATTGCTATTCACCTTTATTCGCAAATGCTGATGCCCGACGATCGGCTTGGGCGTACGAATTATCTTCCCCCCAACTTTGAATGGCAATGGAAAACCTGGGTACACGAAATTGCCGATGAACTGGAATTCCGCGGCGCCTGGACTTTTCGTCCTGAAAATTTACGGCAGGTTCTGGAGACGTTTGCTGCCGAAACAAGCGCGGCAAACAAACCGTTCTATTTCCAGGGGAATATGAAAGAATTGGGATTTGGGGATCCTTTTCAATACCGCTTTACCCGCGAAGAACTCGAAATGGTACAAAACAAACCGGAATACAACGGCTTTGTTTTGTATGAAACGGCAAATTTTACCCGGGTAAATGAAAATGGACACCTGGAAGGAAGTCCTGACCTTGAAATACTACTGAAAAATTACAATTGGGAAAAACGATGAAACATTTTTTTCTGACAACAGGGATTCTAATTTTTTTACTGTATCCCGGTTTTGCCCAACAACGCGAAATTCCGGATGAAATCCCATATTCCAGGGTTGTTCCCCGCATTGTTACCGACACTACCCGATGGGATACCGACGACCCGGCAATATGGATTAATACCGAAAATAAAGGGAAGAGTCTGGTTATCGGGACAGATAAAAATGCAGACGGGGCATTGTACGCTTTCGATTTAAAAGGGAAAATCGTTAGGATTTATAAAGGTTTGGACAGGCCCAACAATGTGGATATTGTTTACGGGTTCCCGTTCAATGGTGAAAAAATCGATATTGCTGTGGTTACTGAACGAATGAAACAACGCATCCGTGTTTTCCGCCTGCCTGAGTTGGAACCCATTGATCAGGGCGACCTGATTGTTTTCGACGGTGATACGGAAAGGGCTCCCATGGGTATCGCTCTTTATAAACGTCCGAAAGATGACGCTTTTTTTGTTCTCGTTGGTGGAAAATCGGGGCCTGAAAACGGATATATTGCCCAATACCATCTGGTAGAAAGCAGCCCGGGGAAATTGACCATATCATTGACGCGCCAGTTCGGAAAATTCAGCGGGAAAAAGGAAATCGAATCCATTGCAGTAGACAACGAACTGGGATTTGTATATTATTCTGACGAAAAAACAGGCGTCAGAAAATATCATGCCGACCCGGATGCCCCGGATGCAGAAAAAGAACTGGCGCTGTTCGCCACCAAAGGTTTTACCAGCGACCACGAAGGAATCTCCATCTACAAGCTGGATAAAAAAACCGGGTACATCCTGGTTTCCGACCAGCAGTCCAACCAGTTTTGGATTTTTTCGCGGGAAGGATCACCCGGGAACCCGCATGAACACCTTCTTTTGAAAATTGTAAAACCTGCAACTTTAGAAAGCGATGGCAGCGATGTAACAAGCTGCCCGCTGCCCGGCTTTCCCAACGGATTATTTATTGCTATGTCGAACGGAA
>CAZHKI010000051.1:11904-13324 GCA_964533365.1 uncultured Maribellus sp.
CAGACAAACCCAAAAAACAGAAACGCAAATGAATTCATTAAAAATAATGTTTCGCCTGTTTGTAAGCCTGCTCTTATTTCCGCTTTTTTCTGTTGCCGGAACAATTGTTTATCCCTGGCGGGCAGTTCCAACTTTTGCAAAAGCGGGAAGTAACTTTTCGATTTTGTTCGACAATTATTCTCATGCTGAAATTGATTCTGTTGTACTCAATGGTCCGTTCAACCGGGTGGCACTGAAGGTTGATTCTGTTGTAATTGCCCGGGTTGAATACGACTCTTTCACCAAATCTTCGGTGAACAATACAATATGGGTGCATGTTCCCAAACCGGCGCCGGAAGAGTTATACGACCTTTTTGTTTACAGTGGCGGCGAAGTGCATCGGTCGCCAAAATCAGTGAAAGTAGTCCGGGAGTTTAGCCCGTCGCACAGTTTTATCCACATTTCCGACTTGCATATTTCGCGGCAATGGGTCGGAACCGGTGACGATGGTTATGCCAAAGAATTGGAACTTTTTGACCGGTTTGTTGAAGTAGCCAACATTATCGCACCCGATTTTGTGGTGATGACCGGCGATGCCATCCACCATTACACTCTATTTGATGCCGATTCAACAGGATGGGGTGTAAACAAAGCGTATGAAGCTGACGAAAGACCGCTGGTGGAAGAAAAATACAAAAATTACTTTGAAGGGGCGAACGGCTTTTCCGGGATTCAGGGATTAAATGCACCGGTTTTTAGTTTGCCCGGTAACCACGATTCATATGGAGTTTCGAGAAAAGATCACCTGGCCATGGCTTCACAGTGGAACCAACTCTGCGGGAAGCGGATATTTGGCTTTTCGTATGCAGGTACACGGGTTATCGCTGCCGACGATTACCTGGGCGATCCGGTTACCGACATTCCCGATACAGCACCCATGTCGGGAATGCAGGGGAAAACACTCGAATTATTTCTTTTAGAAAACGGCGCAGGAAAAATCCGCATTATGGCGCAACACCGACCCGACCGGGTCGATACCTCGTTCATCGACAAAAACAAAATCAATATTCTGCTAAACGGTCACCGGCACAATCCTTTTGAAGAAAAAGTGGGCGCCACTCCAACCCTGAGTATCCGCCCCGGAACGGTTTGCAGAAGCGGGGAAACGGACAGGTGGAGGGAAACATTAGGCTTTTTTCGTGTCTTTTATATCGATAGCGACCAGTTTGAATACACGCCCCCGTTACGATTCTGTAAAAATCCAACAGCCCCTTTCGACGAACTTGAACTTAATCTGACTCTCGGTTTTAAAAACACCAACGACGGAACTTTTTGCAGCAATGAAGCGGTGATTCAAAATTCGTTCGGGGTTGGTTTCCCCCGTTGTAAAGTCCGCTTTGTGATGAAAAAAGGCAGCTATAAAGTTTCCGGGGGGACTATT
>CAZHKI010000052.1:0-10329 GCA_964533365.1 uncultured Maribellus sp.
TGGAATGGTTTAATGCCCCCGAATTGTTGAGTTTTTCCCTTACAAGGGTTACCAGTCGCCCTTCGGGTGTTCCTTCGTAATTACCGGTTCGCAGAATAACAATATTGCTGTTAAAGTATTCTTCAACAACCATCTCCGCTGTTTTTTGCGTCAGGTAATCACGATTGGGATTTACCTGAAAATAATAGGGATTGCTGCGAACATCGTCGGATTGGGAAACCAGTGGTGAAACCATCGGGATGCGGTTTTTCGAGGCGATGGGCGCCACTTCTTTTTGTTCTTTTGGCGAAACCGGCCCGATTATCAAATCAGTTTGCAGGAACGTTTCGTCATGCAATATCTTTCTGACTTTTTGGGGGCTGTCTTCAGTGTCGTAAACCTTCAGCCGGATGTGCATCCCGTTTTTTTTCAGCGAATCAATGGCAAGCAAAACCCCTTCGTAAAACTGAAGGTAATTTTCGCTGTTGCCATGAAATCCTTTAAACATCGATTCTGTTTTCACTGCATCAACCAGAATATCGGGATTCTCCTGAACCGGAATAGTGCTGTCGGGTTCAGGAAGAATAATTTGCTTGTTAATGTTATCGTTTGTTTCGGCAAAAAGTGGTAAAAACAATGCCACCGTAAACGTTTCATTTGACAGCCACCCGGATTGCAGGGGTTTGCACGATTCGGGGATGATTCTGGAATGTTCAATTTTGTAATAATCATCAGCCTTTTTAACCAGTTCCTGATTCAGAACTTCAGTAGTTTCTGCAACTTCAGGTTCTAAATTCCTGGGAATTAAAATGGTTTCGCCATTTACCAGGTTCCGGTTTTGTAGCGAAGGATTATACTTTTTTATATCGGGGATGGTTAAATTATATTTCGTGGCAATTCCGAATAACGTTTCACTTTTTTGAACAGAATGACGGATAAAAGCATCTTCGTTCACCGGAGTGGCCTGTTCCAGTTGCATCTTCCCTGCCGGAATTTTCATCACGGCGCCTGCCGGGAATCCGGCTTCCAGCGATGGGTTCAGCGATTTTAACTCTTCTTCCGTAACGCCGTATTTTCGCGAAATTCCCCACAATGTTTCACCCGATTCAATGATGTGTTCAAAATAATTTGCAACCGGCTGGTTTTCATCCACACTCAAAACGGGTTGCTCCGTTTTCACAGCCGGCAGGTAGATTTGCGTTCCGGATTTCAGAATTTTGGCTTCCGGATTATAAAATAAAATCTCGCTTTCAGGAACATGATACTTTTTCGAAATCGAATAAACCGTTTCTCCCGGTAAAACGGTATGTTCTAAAAAACCCTGGTAAGTTGGTGTTACTTCCGGTTTTTTTTCAGGAACAGTTTCTTCGGGTGCAACAGCAGGTTTGGCATCCCAGCGGGGAATTCTCAACTGATCGCCTTTTTTTAATGTATTGTAACCGGGATTGTATGCATACAATTCTTCAACAGTAATTCCGTATTTTTTGGCAATAAAATAAGGCGTTTCCTTACGCGATGAAATGGGATGATAATCAAACCCGGTTGGATCTCCTTTCTGATAAACCGGCTGCTGCTTTTTTTGAACATTTTCACGAAAAGGAATTTGCAAAATATCCCCTATTTTTAATCCCTCCGACAATTTTGGGTTATTTTGAACCAGTTCTGCATTGTCAACCTGATAATTTTTTGAAATGGAAAAAATGGTTTCGCCCGTGCGTACCTGGTGTAAAACAAATTTTTCTCCTTTAATCACTACAATTTCATCGTCTTTCAGTTGTTGCGACGATGCCTGTAATGTGTTTGATATCAGTAGAAAAAGCAGGAAAGCAAACTGAATAATTTTCATTGAAAAGAGCGCTTTAAAATTCGTTCAAAGTTAATAATTATTGATCAACCTCCATTTTATAACGTTTTATCTTGACGATAATTTTATATTAATGGACTATATGCCTGTTTTTTGCGTTGTTGTTAACAACCATTTCTTTTTCATGAACAAAGGAATTACTTTTGCCGGGTAATTTTTACTTTTGCTTTTTGAAAAGGAACCACAAAAATTTGAAAATACATGCAGGAAAAAATTTTGATACTCGACTTTGGTTCACAGTACACACAGTTAATCGGCCGGAAAATTCGTGAGTTAAATGTCTATTGCGAGATTCATCCCTTTAATCATTACCCCAATATTGACAATTCAGTCAAAGGTGTGATTTTATCGGGCAGTCCCTATTCGGTGAGAGATGCCGAAGCACCACATCCCGACTTGTCGGAAATCAAAGGGAAAATTCCGGTACTGGGAATTTGTTACGGGGCTCAGTATTTGGCTCACTTTTACGGCGGTGAAGTTGCCCCGTCCAATTCACGGGAATATGGCAGGGCAAAACTGGGATACATCGACAGCAGCAGCATCCTGTTCAAAGACATTGAGCTACACACTCAGGTTTGGATGTCGCACGGCGACACCATTATTAAACTCCCCAAAAACTACAAAGTTATTGCATCAACCGAAGACGTCAACTTCGCAGCCTATAAAATTGATGATGAAGCAACGTACGCCATCCAGTTTCATCCCGAAGTTTACCACACCACCGAAGGAAAACAACTGCTGGAAAATTTTGTATCCGACATTTGTGGCTGTCAGCAAAACTGGACACCCGATTCGTTCATCGAAACAACCATCAAAGAACTGAAAGAAAAACTGGGAAACGACAAAGTAGTTCTCGGGTTATCAGGAGGTGTTGATTCGTCGGTTGCCGCGGTATTGCTAAACAAGGCCATCGGGAAAAACCTCACCTGCATATTTGTGGATAACGGCCTTCTGCGTAAAAATGAATTTGAAAATGTTATCCATTCGTACCAGGATATGGGGCTGAACGTAATGGGAATTGATGCCCGTCAAAAATTCTGGGATGATTTAAAAGGGGTAACCGAGCCGGAACAAAAACGGAAAATCATTGGCCGAAACTTCATCGAAGTTTTCGACGTGGAAGCCCACAAAATACAAGAAGTCAAATGGCTGGCCCAGGGAACCATTTACCCCGACGTAATCGAATCGGTTTCGGTAAACGGGCCATCGGCTACCATCAAATCGCACCACAACGTTGGCGGATTGCCCGAGAAAATGAAACTGAAAGTGGTTGAACCATTGCGGCTGTTGTTTAAAGATGAAGTCCGCAGGGTTGGAAAAGCCCTGGGGATCAAACAGGAATTGCTGGGTCGTCACCCATTTCCCGGCCCGGGTTTGGGAATCAGGATTCTGGGCGATGTTACCCCTGAAAAAGTAAGAATGCTGCAGGAAGCCGACACCATCTTTATCAACGGGCTAAAAGACTGGGGATTATACGACAAAGTTTGGCAGGCCGCGGTGATTCTGTTACCCATCCAATCGGTTGGCGTGATGGGCGACGAACGGACCTACGAAAACACAGTCGTTCTCAGGGCAGTAACTTCAACCGACGGCATGACCGCCGACTGGGTTCATTTGCCTTACGATTTCCTGGCTAAAATGTCGAACGAAATTATTAATAAAGTTCGGGGAATTAACCGTGTGGTTTATGATATCAGTTCGAAACCACCGGCAACAATTGAGTGGGAATAATTGTTGGTTTAATTTTTGAATGGCTTAACCCGAATAAATCGGTCAAATCCGATTTATTCCCAAAAAGCTTTCAAAATGAAAACCATTATAACAATGAACAAAAAGTTGAATAAAATGACTAAAATGAGATTCATTAACAAGAAATACCGCAATATCTGTATTTTGTTGTTTCTATTCATCCTGCTTCCATTTTCAATGGTGAATGCCCAGGATAATGTTCAGAAAGAGCAGTTAAAATTCGGCAGGTTGCTGCGGCTAATCGATGGATATTATGTCGATTCGGCAAAAGTGGACGAATTGACTGAAAAAGCGATTGTCCATATTTTAAGCGAATTGGATCCGCATTCTGTGTATATTTCAAAAGAAGAAGTGGACAAAATGAACGAACCGCTGCAGGGCAATTTCGAAGGAATTGGAATTTCATTTAATATTTTCAAAGATACATTACTTGTTACAGCAACCATCCCTGACGGCCCCTCCGAAAAAGTGGGATTACTCGCCGGCGACCGCATTGTGGAAGTTGACGGAAAGAAAATTACCGGTATTGGGCTAAAAAACACCGATGTTTTCGATTTACTGAAAGGGAAAAAAGGAACTACTGTCAAACTGAAAGTTCAACGCAAACAATTGCCCGAATTGCTTGACTTTACCATAATCAGGGACAAAATTCCCATTTACAGCCTCGATGTCTCGTATATGATCGATAAAACAACCGGGTTTATCAAACTCAACAAATTTTCGGCAACCACCAACGACGAATTTATTGCCGCCATGCAGGATCTGAAAAAGCAAAACATTAAAAACCTGATCCTCGATTTACGCGGGAATGGCGGAGGATATCTTAATGCCGCCGTTCAAATCTCCGATCATTTCCTGAAAAACGACAAGATGGTGGTTTATACCAGCGGATTAAATGATCCAAAACGGGAGTACAAATCAACAGCTGAAGGCTTATTCGAAGAGGGAAAGCTGGTGGTTTTAGTTGATGAATCATCAGCATCGGCCAGTGAGATTGTTTCCGGGGCAATTCAGGACTGGGACCGGGGGATTATTATCGGGCGCCGCTCGTTTGGGAAAGGCCTGGTACAAAAACCCTATTTTCTGACCGATGGTTCGATGGTACGGTTAACTACCGCTCACTATTACACCCCCAGTGGAAGATGCATTCAAAAACCTTACGAAAATGGCATGGACGAATACCGGCAGGAAACCCGTAACCGGCTGAGCCACGGCGAAATGTTCAACGCCGACAGCATTGCCATTAACCAAAACGACCAGTATAAAACTCTAATTAACGGTCGTACCGTATATGGCGGAGGCGGTGTCATCCCCGACATTTTTATACCCATGGACACTTCATTCCATTATCAATATTTCAACCGGTTGCGCCGAAACAACATCCTGTACAATTTTGTACTGGATTACGTGGACAAAAACCGCGATTCTATTACAAAAAAGTACACCACTTTTGAACAGTTCAAAAATAATTTTGAAATTACAGACGATATGATTGCGGCAATTGTTTCGACTGGCGAAAAAGAAGGAATTGAAAAAAATGAAGAAAGCCTCTCGTTTACCCTGAGTTTAATGAAAAAAGAGATGAAAGCATACATCGCCCGCGATATCTTCACGCGAAATGAATTTTACAAAATCTATTTTCAGGATGACGAAGCGGTAAAAAAAGCACTTCAGTTAATTGAAAATCAGAAAGATTTCAATAACCTTTTGGTTTCTGTACAATAAAACACAATGATACAAATAACGATGGAATGGCTCGCCGGTAACCAAATTGAAGTGCTGGGGGCCATTCTTGGTATTGCTTATATTTTTTTTTCAACCAGGCAAAACATTTTAACCTGGCCCACCGGACTTTTAACCTCCCTGTTTTATATTGTAATTTTTTATCGGTCAAAGTTTTATGCTGACATGGGGTTACAGGTTTATTATGTTTTCATCAGCATTTATGGCTGGTATTTCTGGTTACGGGGGAAAAAAACCGATCATGGGAATAAAGCTCCTGTCAGGACTACTCCTCAAAATTTATGGATTTTACTGGCTTTCATAACCCTGGTACTCTATTTTATTCTGCTTCTAATTCTAATAAAAATGACTGATTCTGATGTTCCATATATGGATTCACTGACAACCGCGTTAAGTATTACGGCCACCTGGATGCTGGCAAAAAAATACATTGAACACTGGCTTATCTGGATTTTTGTTGATTTACTTTCTACTGGATTGTATATTTACAAAAACCTTTGGCCAACCGTAATACTTTTTGGAATATACACGGCCATGGCCGTATTCGGCTACTTGAACTGGAAAAAAGACATTCACCAACAGCAAATTGAAAAAATCGGCTAAAATAGTTGTTATTACAGGTGCAGAATCGACAGGAAAGAGCACACTGGCCAAAAATTTGGCAGAATACTTTCATGTGCCGTACATCCCCGAAATTGCTAGAAATTACGTTGAAAAACTTACAAAGAAATATAATTACCACGACGTTGAGACCATTGCAAAAATGCAGGTCGGTCAATTATCCCAATTCAGAAATTCAGAACATCCGTTTATTTTTGTCGATACCTGGTTAATCATCACCAAAGTCTGGTTCGAAGTGGTTTTTAAAAAAGTTCCTGAATGGCTCGAAAATGAAATTGTCTTGACTCCCATCGATCTGTTTCTGGTTTGCGACACGGATATTCCCTGGATTCCAGATCCGGTTCGGGAAAATGGAGGGGAAAACCGGTTAATTCTTCAAAAAAGATACATTGAAGAAATTAAAAATTATAATTTTAACTATTCCATTATAAGTGGATTAGATGATAACCGCCTGGCAAAAGCTGTGGAACGGATTAATCTTCTGAAATAGTTTGAAACTATCACGAGTGAAGTGTTAAAGTAATGTATAAATTTGTCGTTCAACATACAAACGAAATCTCATAAATTCCGGATATAATTATGATTACCGAAGAATTTGAAAACAAATTAACTCACACGATTAAAAAACTGAGTGATCCCGGATCGTATGCACAGGTATGCCACGAACACCGGTTGGGTGAACCGTTACCTTCGATCGTTAAATTAGGAAAGGTAATTGATTTGGTACGTGAAATCATATTCCCAGGATATTTTGGAAATACATCGTTGCGCCCCAATACTACCCAACATTACATGGGCGTTTATATCGACGAGCTTTACGAACTGCTGAGCGAAGAAATCCTGGCTGGTTTGTGTTTCGAATGTATGGATGAAAAAACCAATAAAATTGAAAAACATTCCATAGAAGCCAGAAGAAAAACCGTTGAGTTTATTGAATATCTGCCTGAAATCAGGAGGAAAATGGTTACCGATGTGGAAGCCATTTATATTAATGATCCGGCAGCCCGAAACCGGGGGGAAGTCATTTTTTGCTATCCTGCAATCAGGGCAATAACCAACTACCGGATGGCCCACAAACTGCTCGAACTGAAAGTGCCGCTGATTCCACGTTTTATCTCGGAAATGGCGCACAGCGAAACGGGAATCGATATTCATCCCAAAGCACAGATTGGCGAATATTTCACCATCGACCACGGCACGGGGGTTGTCATTGGTTCAACCAGTATTATCGGGAACAATGTAAAAATATATCAGGGAGTCACTCTCGGCGCCAAAAGTTTTCCGCTGGATGAATTTGGCAATCCCATCAAAGGCATCCCAAGGCATCCCATTGTGGAAGACGACGTGGTTATTTATGCCGGGGCTACCATCCTCGGCAGGGTTACCATCGGGAAAGGTTCAGTAATTGGAGGTAATGTATGGGTAACCCACGATTTGCCCCCCAATTCGAGGGTCATCCAGTCGAGAACAAAAGATAAAACCTATTTTGACGGGGCTGGTATCTAATTCAAAAAAAGAATCCATTGAAAAATTACAGGTTAATTGCAAAAACCTTTTCCGGACTGGAAGATGTTTTGACAGACGAAATCAGGAATTTAGGGGGCAAAAATGTCGTTCCCGGACGCCGTGTGGTTTATTATGAAGGAGATCAGGAGATTTTGTACAAATCCAATTATTTTTTACGAACGGCTCTGCGAATCCTGAAAGAAACTGAAAGTTTCAGTTTTAAAGATGTTGACCAATTCTATTTAAAGTGTAAAAATGTTGAATGGATTAAATATTTCAAAGTCAACCAAAGCTTTTATATCAGCAGTACAGTTGTAAACTCAAAGGATTTCCGAAATTCAATGTTTGCATCGTTAAAAGTAAAAGATGCCATTGCCGATTATTTCAGGGAAAAGACCGGTCAACGCCCGAATGTGAATACGGAAGATCCCGATATTTCCATTCATGTTCATATTCAGCAAAACAACTGCACACTTTCGCTCGACAGTTCAGGAGAGTCGCTGCATAAACGGGGATATCGGATAAAACAAGGTGAAGCGCCACTCAGCGAAGTGCTGGCAGCCGGAATGATCCTACTTTCAGGGTGGAATGGTTCAACCGATTTTGTCGATCCCATGTGTGGTTCAGGCACACTGCCCATTGAGGCGGCAATGATTGCGCAAAATATTCCTGCCGGTAAATTCCGAAAAAATTACAGTTTTCAAAATTGGGATGATTATAACCCTGAATTATTCAAAACGGTAACAGAATCAGCTTCCAAAAAAGAATTTAACAACCGGATTTTTGCATCAGATATTTCAGCAAGTAATTTGTTAAATGCTCAAACCAATGCACGGCGCGCCCTGGTTTTCAACAAAATTGACTTTCAGGTTGCTGATATCAAGGATCTTTCGTTACCTGTAAAAAATGCGACGATAATAATTAACCCTCCCTATGGGGAACGGTTAAAAATATCTAAAATAGATGAACTTTATGGATTAATTGGCGAAAGGTTGAAACATGCCTTCCCGTGCAATTCAGCCTGGATATTATCCGCATCGTCCGACAGCATGAAACACATTGGCTTAAAACCATCGAAACGGCTCCATTTATTCAACGGATCACTGGAATGCAAATTTAACAATTATCAGCTATTCAGCGGAAAACTATCAAATTCCGATTAACATCCAATAGTGTCAAACACAGAAGTTTGACGAAATAGAAAAACAATAGGGAAATATAAAATTAGTTGGCTTCTTCTTCAAAAATATCTTTATCACGGGTTCTTGGCCGATCTTCACCACCACGTACCTTTAACATTTCGTTGTTGCTCAATACTTCAAAACCTGCAAAATTAACCAATTCGTTAGAGGTAGCAATCATCCTTTTCATTGTAATAAAATTAATTTGTTAAACTCGAAATCACACATTCTATCTATATATTCCCAAAAGATGAAAAAGGTAACCCCCGAATTGGAAAAAAATTTTATTTCCGTTAAATTGCCTCGGTTGAAAAATCCAACAATTGATGAGCAGAACCATTCTTATATCACTATTTATCCTGATATTATCCCCCACTAAAATCATTGGCAACAACAATCATTTTCAGGAAGATAGCATCAGGGCAGCACGATTGTACCGTTCAGGAATCAACCTGAACCGGAACAGAATGTACTCCGAAGCTCTTGACTCTTTCCTGGTTTCCCACGATATCCGAAAAAAAATTTATGGTGATGAAAGTTCTCTTTTGGCAAATACAAGTAATGCAATTGCTATTGTTTATAAAAATTTAGGATTATATGATTTAGCCATCCAGTATTCATTAATGGCGGAAAAAGCATTTATTAGTAAGAGTGGTACGAATTACCGGAGTATTGCCGGCGTTTACCAAAATCTGGGGAATATTTACCGTCTAAAACTCAATTTTAATGATGCATTGCGTTACTACAACCAGGTAGCGCTCATTTATTCCAATCAGGAAAACGTGAACGAACAGGAAGTTGCCGGGGCATATTACAGCATTGCCGAAATATATTTCAGGATTTACAACTATAATGAAGCGCTGACAATCATTAACAAACAAATAGGTAAATCTGATGATGACACTAAAATTCTGTATTTTGATTTACTGGGCGCCATCTACCAGGAATTGAATGATTTTAAACAAGCATCAAAATATTATCAAAAAGCTTTAGAATTATCCATTCTGTTATATTCTGAGAATGATAATTCGGTTGCATATGAATTTTTAAATTTTGCATCTTTTTTAAGTTTAACAGGTGATACAGAAAAGGCATTTAGCTATCTTGAAAAGGCATTTGCTATTTTTTCGCAAACTGAAAAAGAAATTGGGAGTAACATTTCAGAATATTATCGTGTGTTAGGTAAAATAATGGAAAACAAACACATAGAATCAAAGGATATTTACACTTTTAAGCAATTAAAATATAATAATCTGCAAGAATCAATATTTTGGTATAAAAAAGCCTTAAAAGCTTTAAACTTTCCGGATAAAATTTCACAAGATATTAATTGGGATAATACTTTTCTCCTTTCAAAAATCAGTTGCCTTGATATGTTAAAGTCAGTGGGTGACAAGTATATCCAGATGTCCCAAATTGTTGAAACAGATGATAAAAACAAATATGCACAATCGGTTAAAAGTGCGATTGAATATTATCAGGCAACCGGAGATTTGCTGCAATGGGCAAAGAAAGAGATATCGGGTGATGAAAGTAAAATTGAATTGGCCGAACTGGAACAATCAACCTTTGTAAAAACGGTTCAGGCTTGTTATAAAGCATATGAGCTTACCAGTGATGTAAACTACCTGGAGCTTGCCTTTAAAAACGCCGAACAACTGAAATCAGGCAGTATTTTCGACAAAT
>CAZHKI010000052.1:10339-13305 GCA_964533365.1 uncultured Maribellus sp.
TTGGCCAGAGAAAACAGCCTGATTCCGGATAGTTTAATCCAGAAAGAACAACTCATCAACTCCCGGATAACCACTTACTCCGAAATCCTGTTCAATGAAAAGAAATCAGAAAATCCTGATTCATTGTTGATTGCACGAACTAACTCCCTGATCTTTCAGCTAAAAAGGCAACGGACCGAGTTAAATGATTATCTGGTAAAAAACTATAAAGACTACTACAACCTGAAATATTCCGATGCGTTGGCCGGCATTTCTGAAATTCAGAAGAGGATGAAAAAGAATGAGGCGCTAATTGAATATGTTTTAAATGAAAATGATTCAATTCCTGAACTTTATACCTTCTTCGTCATCAACAATCAAAAAAAGTTTGTCAAACAAAGGATGAATCAACAATTCATTCAACAAATTGAATCGGTTTTTCATTTTATGTCGAACTCGAAATATATGTTCACCAAAAATGAAGACTCAAAAGCATTTTGCATCGCATCCAACGAATTATACAAAACACTGATCGAGCCATTCAAATCAGATATCAACAGTAAAAAACTGATCATCATTCCGGATGGAAAATTGAGTTATATTCCATTTGATGCTTTACTGGAACAATTGCCCGACACAACAGGAACCATCAATTTTAGCCAGCTCAATTACTTGCTGAGAAGCAATTGCATAAACTATTCCTATTCAGCCAATTTACTATATGGACTTGATAACAAAAAAAGAAAAACGAACAGGACCGTGCTGGCTTTTGCACCTGAATATATCACCGAAACCATCGATTTTGAAAATCAGCAAATCCAGCTCACCCCACTACCGGGAATTCAACGCGAAGTGGAATTAATATCTGGTGAAATAAAAACCAGGCTTTTCAGGGGAAATGACGCAACGGAATCCAATTTCAGAGAAAATGCTGAGAAATATGGAATCCTCCATTTAGCCATGCATGCTTTTATAAACGATTCATTGCCTGCTTTTTCGCGTTTGGCATTTTCACAAAGCAAAGAAAATCAGACCGAATCGGACGGATGGCTGAATACCGCCGATATTTACAACCTCAACCTGAATGCCAGTTTAACTGTTTTAAGTGCATGTAATACAGGAAGCGGGATATTGAGAAAAGGCGAGGGAGTGATGAGCCTTGCCCGTGGTTTCTTTTATGCCGGGTGCCCATCGATTGTAATGACGTTATGGGAAGTTGAAGATAACTCGGGTACAAAAATCATGAGTTCTTTCTACCAATACCTGAAAAAAGGTAAAACGAAAGATGAAGCATTGCGTCTGGCTAAACTTGATTACCTTGAAAATGCAAATTCACGGCTTGCACATCCTCATTACTGGTTGGGTTATGTGAGCATTGGTGAAAATTCCCCGTTGTTCCGAAGCTACGATTTTTACTTCTTTAGCCTAATTTTCCTTGCCATTGCCGGAATTACTGCCGAACAAATTGTTCGTTTAAAAAGAGCCCGTAAAAAACGGGATGAAAACCAATATTAAAATTTTAAAACTGCCTCTTTTAAGTATTATACTGTTGATCCTGTGAAAAGAAAATAGAATGTGATTTTCGAGTTTATTTTTCAATTCAGTTGAATCGACAGTTTTTCCAAATTAACCTGAAAAAAATTAGAATGTGGATTCCAAGTTTAATCCGAAATATTTTATTTCAATGATCGTTTTCTTTCGTTTGAATTGAATGAATGTAGAATGTGTGATTTCAAGTCAAACGAATTAATTCGATTACTTAAAAGAATACCTCATTCGTTTGAGAATGGCTTTCGCGTCCTTTTTGTAGAAACTGTTTCGGTCGATAATGGCTTCCAGTTGTGATTTAGCCATTTCTTTGTTTCCGAGTTTTAAATAACACAGGCTTTTATTCCATTCAGCTTCTTCAATATAAAGGTTGTCACCATGTTTGATTACCTGATTAAATTCAGGGATAGCTTCTTCAAATTTGTTCATGTTCTGAAGACTGGCACCTTTATAGAAATGAAACACAAACTTTTCACTTTCTTCGTTTATGGCAATATCATAAAGCCCAATCGCTTTTTCGTAGTCGCCATTATTATAATATACATTTGCTTCGTTCAAATAATTGAGTTCACTGGTAACTGAACGTTCAGGCGACCATTGTGGAGGATTATAAAAGCTGTTGTAAGTATTGCCAGGCGAATGATAGCTGAAATTCATAATCCCGGAAATTCCAATTAAAAGTATGGCTACGGCAACATATCGTTTCCAGTCTCTTAGTTGTCTAACGTTAGTGACCGAATCGGGAATAATCGATTTAATTTCTGTATTTCCGGCATTTTCCCGGGCTGCCTGTAAACTACTGCGGAGTGCGAAAATATCTTTCTCCCCAATGGATTCATTAATACTTCTGCGGAGTGCCACCTCGGCCATTAAATCGGCATTTTCCGATAATTCGGCATTAAATTCATCCAGCAATTTCCCTTCCAGTGTACCATCAATAAAATCTTCGATATCTTGTTCTGTCACATTCCAGGATGTCTCGGTTTGCATGATTTGTGAAAGTTGATTGCGAAGTTGAAGAATATCTTTTTCTCCGATGGCTTTTTCAACCTCAAGGTGCAATTCCACTTCCTGTTTTAAAGAGTTATTCTGAAATAATTCTTTTTCAAATTGCTCCAACTCAGTTCCGGTAAGTTCCCCACTAATATAACGGTCCACATCTTCGGAAGAGAACTGAGGCTTAACAGTTTTTGCAACATGAAATAAGGTTTCTCTCAAATTGAGAATGTCCTTTTCCATGATTGCTTCTTCCAGCCCTTCGAATTCATCCAAGTCCTCAAAATCATCGAAGAGTTCATCTTCTCCATTGAGTTTTGTTTTTTTCTGTTCCAGATAAAACTGATGTACATTTTCGCTGGAAGCCAACTCATGTTGGTACACATGAACTTTGGGAAGTGAATCGTAAAAATTCAAAAGTTCATCTGGTGAAAGAGTGTCTG
>CAZHKI010000053.1:0-13261 GCA_964533365.1 uncultured Maribellus sp.
AACCTGGTTTTTTTTAAAGATCTAAAAAAACTGCACCCGGTTATGTGGAAAGCCACAGAAAAGGAAGTATTCGGGAAAAGGTCTGATTTGTCGGGGAGGCTGATTTCGAAAGGTATTGAAGAAGGGTTGTTTCGCGGCGATCTGAATATAGAGATTATCTCAAAACTGTTTCATGAACAGATGAACCTGCTGGCTGACGATATGGTTTTTCCGCGTGATAAATACAGCCATGCCGAAGTTTTCCGGAATATGATTATCAATTTCATGCGTGGAATTTCAACTCCCAAAGGCATTGAAATGATTGACAGTATGGGAAATGAAATCAATATGTAAACTCTCAGTTTTCAAGATATCATGATTAATGAAAATACTGTTATAAAAAAAACGTCGGCACTTTACACAAAGTATGGGATTAAAAGTGTCAGCATCGACGATGTGTCATTCATGCTTGGTATTTCCAAAAAAACTATTTACGAGATAATCGAAAATAAAAATGAGTTGATCAGCCGGGTGGTTGAAAACAATCTGGATGTTTTTTATGCCAAATTATTGGAAAAAACTGAAAACGAAAACGATATATTGATGGCCCTGTGCCTGGTTTACAGTACTGTTATCAGGGAAGTGAAGAAAATCAACCCTTCGTATGTCCACGATTTGAAGAAATATCATCCCCTTCAATACAACAAAATTATTCAATTCCGCGATCAAAAAATATATAAAATTATTGAAAGCTGGATTACTAAAGGTGTTGCAGCAGGAATTTTCAGGGACGGCCTCGACCTTCCGCTGGTTTTTCAAAACCAGATACAAAAGATATCGGCTTTGATTTATAATTTGGAATATGACTTCACTGAACCGTTGACAGGACAAGCAGCTTACATGTTAATATTAAACGATATACGCGGGATTACCACACTGAAAGGGCATGAAATCTTTGATAAGAATTATAATTTTTTTCTTCAACTCAAATAATGGAAAACATAAAATTGATACCTATCATAAAAATATTAAAGGAAAAAAACAATTAAAATTGATGAAATGAGAAGAAAACAGATGACACTATTCCTGATTTCATTGCTGCTTATCATCAGCAATGGGCAGGCGCAGGAAAAATTGTCGCTCAGCATTGAACAGGCCAAAGAACAAGCGCTGAACTACAACCGGACGATTAAAAATTCGGGTCTTGCCATCGACAAGTCGCAGGAAACACTTTGGGCAGCTATTGCTGCCGGGCTTCCGCATGTGGACGCCACCACCGATTATTCCAATGCAATGGGGGCCGAAATCAGCATTCAATTCGACGAGAACATGCCCGCTTCGAAAATCCCCATCAAACCAAGCAGTAACTTCAATTTGCGGTTGGGGCAGCTACTGTTTAATGGTAGTTACATTGTTGGAATCCAAACGGCAAAACTGGCCAAACAACTTTCGGAAAAAAGCCTCGAAAAAACCGAACAGGATGTTTTAAGCCAGGTTATCGAAAGTTATTACCTGATACTGGTTTCGAAAGAATCGCTGGATATTTTGCAGAACAATACAAAGAACCTGCAGGAAATTTACCGCAAAACCGAACCCATGGTCAAAGTGGGTATGATTGAAAAAGTAGAGCTCGACCAGTTACAGGTTCAGGTGAACTCGCTCGATAATGCCGTAAAATCGGCCGAACGGCAATACGAAATGAGTAAAAATCTGATGCGGGTTCTGTTGGGCGTATCGGCCGAAACGGAACTGGAACTTACCCAGCCGCTTACCGGTTTTTTGCAGGAAAGTCACGTTACTTTAGCCGGAACTGATTTTGAACCTGCACAAAACCTCGATTTCCAGTTACTGACCGTGCAGGAAGAAATTACAAAAAAGCAGATTGATATGCAAAAATCCGCCTACCTGCCCTCCATTACCGGGTATTACAATTTTACCAAAAAAATTCTGAAACCAGCTTTCGATATGTCGCCTGCTCACATGATTGGGATGCAGATGAACATTCCTGTTTTCTCGAGCGGCGAACGGCAGGCAAAAGTTAAACAGGCTAAAATCGATCTTGAAACCATGAAAAACAACAAGGCATTGATGGAAGAACAACTGGAAATTCAGTACAAACAATTACAGTTTAACCTGAAAAACGCTTTGGAAAGTTTCGAAACACAACAAAAAAATGTGGAAGTATCACGCGAAGTATATCAGAACCTGAAAAGAAAATATGAACAGGGGATGATTTCGAGCCTTGAACTGACAACCGCCGACAGCAATTATCTCCAGGCAGAATCAGATTACCTCATGTCGGTACTTGGGGTACTTCAGTCACGGAATGCGTTGGATACACTCACCGGGAAAATCATAAACAATTAAATAATTCAGCAATGAAACAGAATCGAATTTTAACAATTGCAACCGTTGCGGGATTGGCAATAATGGTTTCCTGCTCGCAGGGCGGACCAAAAGAAAAGTTACAAGCCGGCGAAACCAGTCAGGCTAAAAAAGAGATGGTCAGGGTAATTGAACTTCAAATGCAAACGGTAGCCCGATCGATTGAATATCCGGCCACTTTAACCGCATACGACGAAGTACACCTGGCACCGGCATCGCCCGGCCGTATTGAAGGAATTTTCGCCGAAGTGGGCGACAGGGTTGTAAAAGGCGCCCCTCTGGTGCAAATGGATCGCACACAATTGCATCAGGCCGAAATTCAGTTGAAAAATCTTGAAACCGATTTTGCCCGCCTCGATACACTGGCCAAATACGGAAGTATTGCACAGCAACCGTACGACCAGATGAAAACTCAACTGGATATCACCAAATCAAATGTGGAATTTTTGAAAGAAAATACACGCTTACTGGCCCCCTTTAACGGAATAATTTCGGGGCGTTATTTCGAACCGGGTGAAATGTATTCAGGGTCACCTAATACTCAAGCCGGTAAAGCAGCCGTGCTTTCAATTGTCCAAATCGACCGGCTGAAAGCCATTGTTGCCCTTTCCGAAAAATATTTTCCTCAGGTTAAAAATGGGATGGAAGCAACAGTTGGTATCGACATTTATCCCAACCAGGCATTTACAGGCCGCGTTGAGCGGATTCATCCCACCATCGATCCATCAAATCGTACCTTCAATGTGGAGATAACCATCAATAACCGTGAAGGGCTGTTACGGCCGGGCATGTTTTCCCGCATAACTTTCGACCTCGATAAAGAAGAAGCCATTTTGCTGCCTTCAATGGCCGTTTTAAAAATGCAGGGCTCCAATGACCGTTATCTTTTTGTGGAGAAAGACGGAGTGGCCAAACGAATTTCAGTGACCATTGGTAAACGATATGATGATGATATTGAAGTTTTTTCGGACAGCTTACAACCGGGCGATCATATCATTATCGCCGGCCAGTCACGACTGCTGGACGGAATACCTGTTGAAGTGAAGAATTAATGGTTACAGCTGACCATCTTATCAAAAATAAATTGCCATGAGTATATATAAAAGTGCAGTAAAGAAGCCTATTACAACCATGATGGTTTTCGTCGCCGTTGTTGTAATGGGTATCTATTCGCTGGTACAAATCCCCGTTGATTTATATCCCGAAATGGATCCTCCGTTTATTTCGGTGATGACAACCTATGCGGGTGCCAATGCCGGCGATATTGAGACCAATGTAACGCGCACCATTGAAGATGCGCTTAATTCGGTTGACAACCTGAAGGAAATTACTTCCACTTCGTCAGACAACCTGTCGGTTATTAACCTTGAATTTGAATGGGGTTCAAACCTCGATGAAGCCACAAATGACATCCGCGACGTCATCGACCGTATGACCGACTATTTGCCCGAAGGAGCAGAACGTCCAATGATTTTCAAATTTAACACCAGCATGATGCCCATCGTATTTTATGCGGTGACGGCAAAAGAAAGTTACTCCGGGCTGGAAAAACTGCTGGATGAAAAAATTGTAAACCCACTCAACCGGATAGAAGGAATTGGCTCCATCGGATTGATGGGCGCTCCGAGCCGAATAGTTTATGTTGATACCGATCCGCGGCTCCTTGATGCATACAACCTAACCATTGAACAGATTGGGAATACCATTGCTGCCGAAAACATGAACCTGCCATCGGGAAAAGTAAAAATGGGCAAACTCGATTACCAGTTGAGGGTACAGGGAGAATTCAGTACCAGTTCACGTATCGAAAACCTTGTTGTAGGAAATATGGCCGGTAAACCGGTTTACATCCGCGATGTGGCAACGGTTCGCGATTCCATTAAAGACCTTTCGCTCGACGAAAAAATTAATGGAGAAAACGGACTGCGCCTGTTTGTGATGAAACAATCGGGGGCCAATACCATGAAAGTAGCCCGCGAGGTTCGGGAAAGCATCGACGAATTACAAAAAACACTGCCGCCTGACATCAAAATAGACCTGATTATGGATACCTCCGATTTCATCAAGGGATCCATCAACAACCTATCAGAAACCTTATTGTGGGCTTTTCTTTTTGTTATTCTGGTTGTACTTTTTTTCCTTGGCCGGTGGAGGGCAACTTTCATTATTGTGCTTACCATCCCCATTTCGCTGATTGTCGCATTCCTTTATCTATTTATAACCGGTAGTTCAATTAATGTAATTTCGCTCACATCGTTATCCATTGCCATCGGGATGGTGGTTGACGATGCCATTGTAGTACTCGAAAACATTACCCGGCATGTGGAAAGAGGCGCTACACCACGAGAAGCAGCCATTTATGCAACCAACGAGGTTTGGCTTGCTGTTATTGTTACCACCTTGGTGGTGGTGGCCGTATTTTTCCCATTAACCCTGGTGGGCGGTATGACCGGCGTTATTTTTAACCAGTTGGGCTGGATTGTTACCATTACAGTGGTAACTTCCACATTGGCAGCTATTTCATTAACACCCATGCTGGCTTCAAAATTTCTGCGTTTACGCGAAAAAAAGAAAAATCCATCACCATTGAGTTACGAACGTACCATTGAAAGAGGCTTGGGATGGTTTGATAATTTCTATGAAAAAACGCTACGCTGGGCATTACGCCATAAAGTATTTTCTCTGATCAGCGCTTTGGCTATTTTTGTGGGTTCCTTATTCCTTCTTAAGTTTATCGACACCGACTTCATGCCCGAATCAGACGAAAGCCGGATTACTGCTCAAATTGAACTGCAAACCGGTACCCGTGTCGAAGAAACCATCAAAACTGCCCGGTATATTGAAAATATTATCCGGGAAAAATTTCCAGAAGTACAAATTATTTCATCTTCATCAGGTTCTGATGATGAAGGAAGTATGTTTTCACTCTTCTCAACGACCGGTTCAAATATGATTAATTTTATGATGCGACTGGTGGATGTGGAAGATCGGGAACGTACTGTCTGGGATATCGCTTCCGAATTGCGCGAAGAAATTGCCGTTTTGCCTGAAGTCATCAATTTCAACGTCGAAACTGCAGGTCAGGGAATGGGAGGATCTTCCAATACTGTTGACGTGGAAATCTTTGGGTACGATTTTGATGTGACCAATTCGGTGGCCGAAGAAATTCGTAAAAAGTTGGAGGCTGTTCCCGGCGCTATTGATGTGCAGGTAAGCCGCAAAGAAGATAAACCGGAACTGCAGTTTGTTCTCGATCGAGACAAACTGGCACTTCACGGCCTGACCACAGCACAGGTTTCCACCAATATCCGGAACCGTATCAGCGGTATGGTTGCTTCGCAATATAAAGAAGAAGGCGAAGAGTACGATATCCGCGTGAGATTGCAGGAGGAATACCGGAACTCTATTACCAAACTGGAAGAACTAACCATCATCACCCCGGCAGGAGCCCGTATAAAAATGAAAGAGCTGGGCGAAATCAGGGAATATTGGTCGCCGCCAAATATTGAACATAAACGCCGCGAACGAATTGTTACGGTTACGGCAAAACCCGATCGGATTGCACTGGGTGAACTGGCAACCCGAATCAAGGCAGAAATTGCAGATGTAAACATTCCCCAGGAAGTTATCACCAATGTGGGGGGTGCCTACGAAGATCAACAGGAATCGTTTATGGATTTGGGTCTGTTGATGCTCATCAGTTTAGTCCTGGTGTTTATTGTTATGGCTTCCCAATTTGAATCGTTCACCATGCCCTTTGTCATTATGTTTTCCATCCCGTTTGCATTTACAGGTGTTATTTTGGGTTTGTATCTTACCGGTACAACATTAAGCCTGGTTGCAGCACTCGGGGCTGTACTTCTAATCGGGATTGTGGTGAAAAACGGGATTGTACTCGTCGATTTTACCAACCTGATGCGCGACCGTGGAATGGAATTGTATGAAGCCATTGCCCTTTCCGGAAAATCGAGGCTCCGCCCGGTTCTGATGACGGCTGCCACTACCATTTTGGGGATGTTACCACTGGCGCTGAGTACCGGCGAAGGGGCCGAAATATGGCGCCCCATGGGAATTACCGTTATCGGCGGCCTTCTTTTCTCCACAATGGTAACCATGATTATCGTTCCGGTGATGTACGGTTTAATGGCCCATCATGGCGAACGAAATAAGAAGCAAACTGTAGTTAAACAATTCCGGTTTATGGAATAAATATTAAAATAGAATGAAAGCAGCAATGATTATTTTCAACCAGGTGAATACTGAACGCGTGGAATACATGTTTGATAAACTGGGAATCAGAGGTTATACATGGTGGAACGATGTTTTGGGCAGAGGTTCGGAAGACGGTGAACCCCGCATGGGTACGCACACCTGGCCCGAAATCAACTCGGCAGTGTTGACTATTATCCCCGATGAAAAAGTGGACGGGCTTCTCGAAAGTGTAAAAAAACTCGACAACATCAATAAAGAAGTAGGAGTGAGGGCTTTTGTCTGGGATGTCTTAAAGTCGGTTTAAAATTGAACTGAATAGATTTTATTACTTGTTCTATATCCCGGGATGTCGTTTTCATCCCGGGATATTTTATTTTCAGGAAATTTATTTCTTCTTCTTTTTGAAAATATTTTTGATGGCATTCCAAACCGGTTTTTCTTTTGGCTCTGGTTCTTCCACCGATTTTGGTCTTTCCCGGAGTTTTGGTTCTTCTGCTTTCTTTCCGAAAATACTGCCTAAATCAAATAATTTTCTGTCCAGTTCAAAGGCTTCCTTGTAAGTTGGAATGTCGAGTTTTGCCAGTAAATCAGGCCCGGGTAACAGGAACCGCTGTTGTTTTAACGAAGCAAATTTTGGATCGCGGTATGTTTTATTGAAAAATTTTCCGACAATGGGCAGCGCCATATAAGCGCCTTGTCCGTAAGTCGTTGAGCGAAAATGCACCCGTGGATCATCGGCGCCAACCCAGCATCCGGCAACCAGGTTTGGCGTAATTCCGATAAACCAGCCGTCGGAGTTGTTTTGAGTGGTTCCGGTTTTTCCTGCAAAAGGACCTTCTACCTGGTACACCGACCGGATACTTCTGCCAGTTCCTTCGCTGATTACAGCCTCCAGCATATGAATGATGGCTCGACAATTTTCAGGTGATATTACCGAAACATCCGGAGCCGGATATTCGAATGTTTCGAGTACATTTCCATCGCGATCAGTAATTTCCAGCAGATAATTAGTTTTCACCGGCTTTCCGTCGTTGGTAATTCCGGCATACGCTTCTGTAATTTCCTTCAACGAAATGGAGGCAACACCCAGCGCGAGACTCGGGTAATCGGGCAATTCAGCCGAAATACCCAACTTTTTCGAAACGTTTATTACATTGGAAATTCCGGTTTCCAGCAGTACATCAACCGAAATGGTGTTGATGGATTTAGACAGGGCGCCCTTCAGGGAATAGTAACCACCATATTCATTGTGTGAGTTCTTTGGCGCCCAGTTTTGGTATTCTTCATATACTTTTAACCGGTTTTCAAAATACCGGTTGGGCTCCATTCCTTTTTCGAGGGCGGCCAGGTAAACCATTGGTTTGAAGGTTGATCCGGTTTGTCGTGGCGAAGTAACATGGTCGAACTGGAAAAAACGGAAATCGATACCACCCACCCAGGCTTTTAATTGTCCGGTTTGGGGCTCAATAGCAATAAATCCGGCATTCAGCATTTTCAGGTAATGTTTCAGCGAATCGAGGCGGGTTAGCTCTTTTTCTTTCAATCCATCCCAGGTAAACAGCACGGTGTGGACTTTTTCTTCCCAATTGATGTTCGACTGGCCATTCTCCGGTTCCAGGCGGCTCACAGCGCTTTTGATGATTTCCGGATTTTCCTGAAACAGATCCCTGCTGCTCCAGTGATTGTCAAACACGTTTTGCAGGTTTTGCATGTATTCCTTTACCGACTGCTCAGCATAATATTGCAGGTTGTAGTCGATGGTGGTTTTAATTTTCAGTCCGTCGGTGTATAAATTGATAGGTTCGCCATTTTCGTTTGTATGATTTTTACACCATTCCAGCAACTGCGGTTTTAACAATTCCATAAAATAGGGCGCAGGCCCCTGGTTATACGAAATGATCCGGTATTTCAGTTCAAGCGGTTTGGCTTTGTAATCTTCGGCTTCTTCTTTTGAAATGTATTCATATTTGGCCATCTGGTCAATCACAACGTCCCTGCGGGCTTTGGCACGTTCAGGGTGTGTGCGGGGATTGAAATAGTTGTTGGCCTTGAGCATCCCGACCAAAACTGCCGCTTCGTCAACATCAAGGTTGGCCGGTTTTTTTGAAAAGAACCGTTCCGCAGCCACTTCAATTCCAAAGATATTTTCGGCAAAAGGCACCGTGTTTAAATACAAGGCCAGCACTTCCTGTTTACTGTATATTTTTTCGAGCCGGTAAGCGATAATAGCCTCGCGAAGTTTATTTACAGGAATTGAAAACACTCCATGTTCGCCACGTGGAAACAGGTTTTTCGCGATTTGCTGGCTCAATGTGCTGCCCCCTCCGGAACTCCGGTCCTGAAACAAAATGGATTTCACCAAAACACGAAGCAATGCCACTTCGTCGATTCCCCGGTGTTCGTAAAAACGGGCGTCTTCGGTAGCAATCAAGGCATTAATTACATTGGGCGAAATTTCATCAAAATCGATATAACTACGGTTTTCAATATAGTACCTTCCCAATATTTTTCCATCAGAAGAATATACTTCAGAGCCCACCGGGGTATTGATTTGTTTCAACTGGTACGATGAAGGGACCGGGCCTAATATTCCCAGAAATACTAAGGCAAAAAAGAGTCCTCCTAAAAGCAGGAGTGACATCAACGCCATAAAAAAGAAACGCAGGTATTTTCTCTTTTTACTTTTTTTTGTTGATTTTCTCCTTCCTGAAGTTGGTTTTTTATGAGTAGCCAGACTTTGGTTTTTTTTCTTTGCCATAATATATCAATTCAGAACTAAGGTATGAACTTCGTGGAATTATTCCAATTATATGCTGAACCCAAGTGGTAAACTTGACGTCAAAAAAAACGGATACAGTCAGAAAACGAACTTATTTTTCAGGCAATAACCAGTTCCCTGAAAAAATACCAGGTCATCATTCCCGAAGCGATCAGTTTTAACAGTGTCCCCAAAAGGAACCCAATAAATGAACCAAAGCCTGCTTTCAGGGCTGTTCCCGAATCTTTTCCGGCAGTAAGTTCGCCAATTACTGCTCCGGCAAACGGCCCAACAATAATTCCAAACGGAGGAAAGAAAAACAGGCCTACCACTAATCCGATGACGCTTCCCCAGACACCGCGCCGGCTGCCTCCAAATTTTCTGGTTCCCCAGGCTGGTATCACATAATCGAGTGCGTAAACCACAACAGTAATAACAGCCCACACTAATAAAAATTGGGTTGCAAACTGGTACCTGCCGGTAAAATGGAGCAACAACAATGCGGCGTAATTCAGCGGCGGCCCCGGAATTACCGGAAGTACGCAACCTAAAATGCCGCTCACCAACAGGAGAATTCCCAATCCGATTAAAACATAATCCATCGGCAATGATTTAATTGATTTTCTTTTTGAACCAGCTTATACTGGTCAGGTATATCAGGATTAAAGAGACCAATACAACCAGGATGCTGGTAATATGTAAATCTTTTTTATCCATCAGATAAATGCTGTACGAACTGATTTTCTCCCAGTAAGTAACCGTTATTAAAACCAGAAAGTTATTGATGGAATGGCCAAGGATGGAAAGGAAAATGTTTTGGGTTCGGAGCATAATCCAGCCCAGTAAAAGCCCAAGCACAAATGTAGCCGGGAATTGCCAGGGATTCAGATGAAACAAAGCAAATAACAGCGCCGAAGTGAAAACCGAAACAAAAGCGTTGTAATTCCTTCGCAGACCCTGCAGAATGATTCCCCTGAAAATCAATTCTTCAACCACCGGAGCAGTTACGGCTACTTTCATAAAAGCGCCCCACCAGCCAAAATCGTTTTCAAATATCTTATTAAACAGTTCCCAAAACCAAACCGGGGCAGGAATCATTTGGTTCACCCATTCGTTTACACGGTCGAGCTGAAGCTGAATTCCCCAAAAAAAAGTGGCAATGGGAATTATTATGAGCGGATTGAACATTTTAACAGGGAAAACTTCAACTAACCGCGCCTGCGATTTTTTGAAACCGTAAATCAGAATAAAAACCGTTGAGCCCACGCCCAGTATAATTTTTTTTATGGGATGGTACAAATAATCGGTATCGTTATAATAATCAATCAATGCGAGCGGAAAATCGACCACCGTTTGAATAAAAAGGTAAAGAATCAGCAAATGGATGGCCTGCAAAATGGTTGGATAATATTTTTGACGAACCTGATGCATATCTCGTTTTCCGAAAGTTAAACATTCCTATTTTGAACTCTTCAACAATTTTAATGCAAAAAAGATGTTGCCCCGCCGGCTTTTTTTTATTGAGAAATTTTTCGCGCCAACACCACCTTGCCGGTTTGAAAAGAATAGTATCGCTGAAGCAGGTAGCTGTATATGACCACAATAACCGTAGTTAAAATTTTGGAAAAGGTGGCATAAAAGCGGGCATATTCGACAAACAGTTTCAGAAAAATGTAGTTGAGCAAAACCGAACCGGCAACTGTCAGCCCGTAACGGAACAACTGAACATTTCCTTTCAGTTCGGAAGCCGTAAATGTGATGTATTTTGCCAGTAGAAACCCGGTCGTAAAAGTTACAGGGAAAACAATTAAAAATGCTGCAATGTGGGGGCTGATGGATGTAATACCCAAATGCAGCACTTCCATTTTGAGTATATAGCGATAACAAACAAAATACAAAATAATATCTAACACAGTGTTTGCACCACCTGTAGCTGCATACCTGAAGATTTCGAGGGGAATAAATTTTTTGACAAAAGGAAAATAGAACCAATCAACAATACGGATGATCCTGTTTCTGACTTTTGATAAGATAAATGTCATAAATTATTGTTGTCGCCGTTTAATATTGTAAAGAAACTATTTTTCTGTAAAATAAAAAATATGTCGTACAAGTTATATTTCGGGAGTTTTTCGTAATTGTTTGATTTGCGCCAACAGCTTTTTGCTTTCCAGCCGTTTGACTTTTGAACCTGCAGTAGGCGAAGTTTTAATCCTTTTTCGTTGTATTGCCAGGCTTTTTTCAAGTAATCCGAAAAATTTTTCAGTAACCAGCAATTTATTTCCCAATTGCGAACGGTTGGCCTCCGAAAACAAAACCAATTCGTCGTTCGAGTTAATCCGGTTTTTCAGCTTTACCCTGATTTTTTCTTTTTCGTTTTCGGAAAGGATTTGTGACGCCGACAACGAAAACCGGAGTTCAATGCGGGTATTCACTTTGTTCACATTTTGTCCGCCGGGACCACTGCTGCGGCTGGCTGCAAATGTACATTCGCTTTCCAGTTTTTTTCTCGTTTCTTCTGTAAATTGCATGTTAACCGTTTTTGCTTATGGCTTCCAGTTTGCTGCCATCGACTATTAAAATATCTTTCCCGCTCAGTTGTATTAAATTTTCCTTTTCAAATTCCTTCAAAAATTTGATGGCGCTTTCAGCCGAAATGGAAGCAAAATCGGCAATGTCCTGGCGGGTAAGGTAGCTAAAAACCTCTTCCTTTATGAATTCTTCCTGCGAAAGATAAAGCAGCGCTGTAGCCAGTTTTCCCCGCATTTGCTTGTACGAAACATTTTTGATGATTTCCAGCAGATGACGCTCGTGCCGGTAATTTTTCGATGTAATTTGCAGCGCAAACTGCGGATTATGAATTAAGATTTCTTTCAGGCTCTCTTTTTCAATCATGCATATTTCCGAATCTTTCAGGGCAAGCGCGGAATAGGTATGGATATTTTCGCCGAAAACCGATGAAAAGGCCAGAAAATCGCCCGATTTGGCGAGACTGATATTTATCTGCTTTTCGTAACCGGTTTGAAGGTAAACTTTTACCAGCCCGTCAACCACAAAAATCACAAATGGCGCAAATGCCCCTTGTTTGAAAATGGTTTCACCTTTCAGATAGGTAATCCTGGTTTTGTTTTCCTTCAGCATTTCAAAAAGCTCCGGACAAACTGTTTTCGAATCCTGCGTGTTATATGTGTTGTTTCCCGATTCTTCCATCGCATTCGCGGTTTCTTGTATGATGACGCGGTAAAAGTATGAAAACCATAAAATTTTTAGGGCTTACCAGTGTGGAAATTTTAAAACCTGAATTTTAACAGGAAAAAAACTGAAATAATTCAGGGTGTAACCCGGTTTGTTCAACCGAAGTTTTGTTGATGCAGGCTTACCTTCCGGTTATTTTTGCAATAAAATTATTACAATGAAACGAGTAGCCATTCCGGTAACCAACAATATGCTGAGCGAATTTTTCGGGACGTGCAGCCACTACGAAATTTTCGAAATTGAAAAGAAGGTGCTGAACCGCTATTTATTGTTGATTCCCAACGGAATTGAAATCGTGGATTTGCCGGCCTGGCTCGAGAGAATGGGAATTACCGATGTGATTTCATTCAAGGTAAATCCAAAAATCATGAAGCTTTTTGCTTCGAAAAAAGTAAACCTTTTTGTGGGAATTCCCTTCAATTCGCCCGAAGCCATCATCGACGACTATCTGAAAGGGCGCCTTGAATCGAACGAAAAAATTATTGCAGAAATCACCGCAGGTGAAAAATAGCAGCACGATTAAGTATTTATAAACATAAAAAAAGATTATTATGAAAATGTTACAAACCGGTCTTCAGGAAATTGAAACCGCTGCTGAATTGAAAAAACTGATCAGTGAAAACGAAAATGTAATGGTATGCTGTGGCCGTATGGGTCCCATGTGTATTCCGG
>CAZHKI010000054.1:0-13130 GCA_964533365.1 uncultured Maribellus sp.
CGATGCAAATTCGATTCCGGCATTTTGAAATCCCTGAAGGAATATTCTGGTAATGCGGCCACCACCGATAAAACCCAATGATGTTGTTTTCATTTGTACTCTGTTTAAAATCAGGTTCTTGTTATTATTCTATATCAGTTTCTCCATCCTGTAACGTTTTCCAAATCTTTTCAATAATTTTTCAATCGCTTCGGAAAAGAAATTCTGCAAAAAACCATTCTTTCAGAGAAAATAAATTACTCTTTACTGTTCAGCAAGTTAATGCATTTACAACAATCCTCCTACTCCATCCATTTGTAATGAATATCAGCAAAAACGCGGTGCCCGATCGATTTGGTATGACAGGAATTGCAACTCATTTTTACAGCAGTATTATTCACTTTTCCTTCGCTGCCATGGCAGGTCACACAGGTCGTTACATCTTTATCGGGATAAACATTGGTCATGTAGGCATGGGTAAAAATTTCGTTGAGCGCAGTAGTAACTTTTTGGGCCACATCGGCTGTCAGACGCCGGCACCTTTCCTTGCGTTCCGGACTGTCAACCTTAAATCCGGCCGCTTTGCACCAGTTGGTATTCGATGCATGGCACAAAACCGAGTTGGAAATACTTTTTACCGGGGTATAATCAAATGTGGCTTTTTGCGGGACGAATTCCGGCAACGACTCTTTTTCGTACCATCCAAAAACATCGGCAATCATTTTATCCTGAACACTTTTTTCGGCAACAAACAACCCAATCAGCGCTGCCGCTCCGTTTAAAGCGCCGCACACCGAACCATAACCACCAACCCCGCCATGCCCGTATTTAAACAGATGAATGGGAAATGAGGTAAAGGGTTCGCCAACCATTTCGGCTAATTGAGATACGACACTTTTCACCGTTGCATACATGCAACTGCCCTCGTTATAATATCCGTAAGCGCGACCAGCAGTTGTGGCTGGATCGAGTGCTAGATATTTCCAGTTTCCTTCCGCCTGGTCATAATCCAGCTTCCGGGGTTCACTGTCAAATTTAACTTCAGGTTTAAATGCGCTGGTCAGTGCAAGCAGGCCTGCCCCTCCTCCTGCCACAACACCGGCAGCTACTTTCATTGCTTTTCTTCTGTCCATATTTTTTTGAGTTATAAAATCCAGTTAAATAAAAATCCAAGTATAATGATAAAAAAAGTAATTGTTCCGAAAAAAATACCGATGAGTTTCCACTGCATAACTTTTTTGAGCAATGTGGCTTCGGGAAGGGATAATCCGACAACCGCCATCATAAACGCAATGGCTGTGCCGATTGGTACGCCTTTAGCTACAAAAACCTGAATAACGGGAACAATGCCCGCGGCATTGGCATACATCGGAACGGCAAGAATAACGGCAAGGGGCACGGCATACCATTTACCGGCTGAAAGATACCCGGTAAAGAAATTCTCAGGGACATAACCATGCATGGCTGCGCCAATGGCAATCCCGATAAGAACATATACCAAAACTTTGCGCACAATATCCCACCCTTCGCGGATAATTCCCGGCAGGCGATCGGTAAACGGAGTTTTTTCTGATTCCCACTGCTGCGACACCTGTTGTGAACTGGCCTGAATTTCCTTTACCCAATCGCTGAGGTATCGTTCGGGTTTTAGTTTTCCGAGCAAAAAGCCGCCAATCGTTCCCAGCAAAATACCGCTGATGGCATAAATGAGTGTTACTTTTATCCCAAATAAACCCAGAAACATGGCCACTGCCACTTCGTTCACCAGCGGCGATGTAATTAAAAATGCAAACGTTACCCCAAGCGGAATCCCGCCGTTCACAAAACCAATAAACAACGGAATGGAAGAGCAGGAACAAAACGGAGTAACCGCCCCAAAGAACGAGGCAAACAGGTATTGAAGCCCATACATTTTTTTGGTGGTCAGGTAAACACGCAGCCGTTCTACCGGAAAATAAGCGTTTACAACGCCCATGAGCGAACTGATGAGAAACAGGAGTATAAGAATTTTCAGGGTATCGTAAATGAAAAAATGGATGGATTCAGCCAGATGAGTTTCCGGTTTTAATCCCATCAGGTTGTAAACCAGATAACCGGCAATTGGATGAAGGTAATAATACAACAACCCCAGTGCAGACAGAACCACAGCAATCGAAATCATCAGCCCGATCTTCTTGTTTCGCTTTTTAAAATCAGTTCCCGGCCCTGTTGATATTTTCAAAAATGACATAATAAAAAATTCAGAAATAAACCGTAATGATATAATAAATACCCACCCCGATAAACAGAACAGAAATCACCCTTCGAAACCAGATCTCGAAGATTTTAATTTTATTGTAAACCGCCCCAACTCCCGACAGGGTATAAGCAATCAGCCAGGCAAATACGATCACCGGGATACCGGTTGCCACAGCAAAAACCACGGGCAAATACAGCCCCGATGCACTACTGATGGTAATGGGAATCAGCATACCGAAATACAAAACGCCACTGTAAGGACAAAATGCCAGGGCAAATAAAACACCCAATAAAAAGACATCCCGGTAATTTTTTGTGCCTTTATCTTCGAATCGTTGGGTGAGGTTCCCCAATCCAGGGAATTTAATTTTGAGGATATCGAGCATAAATAATCCGATAATAATTAGTACCGGACCGATTATTTTTTCGCCATAGCGTTGAAAAATTCCGGAAACAGAAAACTGATCGGCGCCAAAAAATATGATACCCGCCAGCAATGTGTACGACACAGCCCGACCAAGAGTATAAACCAACCCATTATAAAAAACATGGTTCCGGTTTTCGATGTCTTTCCCGATGAAACCAATGGCAGTGATGTTGGTAGCCAGCGGACAGGGACTGATAGCAGTCATTAAACCGAGTACCAGCGCCGTTACCCAGGGCATGGTGCTGTTTTCAAGTAATCCGGTTAAAAACTCCATCGTTTTCTATTTTAACAGCGGATCAACTTTTTCTTTGATTACCGACTTGAATTTTTCAGGATTTGTA
This sequence comes from uncultured Maribellus sp., assembly GCA_964533365.1. GTDB lineage: Bacteria > Bacteroidota > Bacteroidia > Bacteroidales > Prolixibacteraceae > Draconibacterium. The sequence goes on from CAZHKI010000054.1 coordinate 2,986, forward strand.
ACGGCATACAAAAAGCCTTCGTTGGTAAGGTTTACCTGTTTATTCCCGTTAACAACCAAAAGCGCCTGCCCCGATACGTTCAGCTTTTTGGCCAATTCACGCGTGGCTTTTTCTTCAAGGTTTAAGGCCTGAAAAGAAACTTTATCGCCATACAACTCCTTTAAATTGGCTTTTGCTTCGGCTTCCACTGTTTTACAGGTCACACAGCGGGTAGCGTTATGAAAATAATACGCCTGAACTTTCGGATGATTTTCATTTTGCGCATTGCTTAAGAACCCAATAAACAGGCCGATTAGCATTAGATTAAAAAAAATTGTCCTTTTCATTCGTTATACTTCTTTAAAACTTGTTTAATTTCCTCAACCGATGGTACACGTCCTTTGATTTCCACATTACCATTTACAACCAAAGCAGGTGTTGACATTACACCATACCCCATTATTTTCAGGATATCTTCTTCTTTGGTTACAACTGCTTCAATTCCTGATTCTGACACTGCTTCTTTGGCTGCTTTCTCCAGCGCTTTGCATTTGGGGCAACCGGTTCCTAAAACTTTAATTTCCATATCAAAATTATAATTCGTTGTTCGCAAAAATACGAACAATAGGAATAAAAAAAACGATTACCGGAAAAAATCTTTTAAAAGAATAGTTGCTTTTTCCCAATTAGCACGGTTCAGACAATATTTAATTTTGGGAGCTTCGATTTCGCCCTGTATCAAACCGGCCGATTTTAATTCCTTGAGGTGCTGCGAAAGGGTTGATTTGGCTATGGGCAACACTTCGGAAAGGTCGCCGCTGTAACAACATGCCTGTTGCGACAATAAATTCAAAATATAGATTCGAACCGGATGCCCCAGCGCTTTCGCAAACCGCGCCAGTTGTTTCTGATCTTCTGAAATAATTTTTTCGGCCATACTATCTTATTTGAAAGGTAAACAAAGATAGCAGAATATATTTTCATCTGAAAAATGATTTTTTTTTGCGACTTTTGCCCCGGGAAATGAACCGGAAGTTATGCAGAAATATATTGAATTACTAAAAACACTCATTTCAACACCGTCGTTCAGCAAGGAAGAAGAAAAAGCGGCCGAAGTAATGCGCAGCTTTTTAACCGCTGAAGCGATTCCGTTTAAAACCAAAGAAAACAATACCTGGGCCTGCAATAAATATTTTTCGAAGGAAAAGCCAACCCTGTTGCTCAATTCACACATCGACACGGTACGTCCGGCCAAAGGTTACACGCTCGATCCGTTTTCACCCATCGAAGACGGTGACAAACTGTACGGGCTGGGCAGCAACGATGCCGGCGGTCCGCTGGTGGCGCTGCTGGCTGTTTTTATCCACTTCTATGAACACGACGACCTGGCATTCAACCTGGTTTATGCCGCCACAGCCGAAGAAGAAATTTCGGGGCGCCGCGGGCTGGAAGTTGTATTGCCCGAAATTGCACCGGTTGAATTTGCCATCGTGGGCGAACCTACGAAAATGGAACTGGCCATTGCCGAAAAAGGATTGCTGGTCCTCGATTGTTATGCCTATGGAAAATCGGGGCATGCTGCCCGCAACGAAGGCGAAAATGCGCTGTATAAAGCCCTCGACGATATTCAAAAACTGCGGGCTTTCCAATTTCCTAAAGTTTCGAATGTATTAGGCGAAGGTAAAATTTCTGTCACCCAGATTGAAGCCGGCACCCAACACAACGTTGTGCCCGATGTTTGCCATTTTGTGGTCGATGTTCGTACCAACGAACATTATCCGAACAAAGAAGCCTATCAAATCATCTGCGATTTGATTGACTCGGAAGTAAAACCCCGATCGTTACGGCTGAATTCATCGGGGATCAACGAAAACCACCCGTTTGCACAAAAAGTGAAATCCATGGGAATCAGGCTTTATGGATCCCCCACCACTTCCGACCAGGCCATTATCCCGTTTCTCTCGGTGAAAATGGGGCCTGGCGATTCGGCCCGCTCCCACACCGCTGATGAATTTATTTATAAAAGTGAAATCCTTGCCGGTATCAGCAGGTACATTGAAATACTAGAGGATTTGAAATTATAAAAAGTAAATCCCATCCCAGCCTTCTCCAAAGAGGAAAAGAGAAAGATGAAGAAATTATACTGATTAAAAAACTTAATTTTTTATATGGAACAACCCAACAACCCGCTCCACGGAAAAACCCTCGAAGCCATTATGGTTTATCTGGTCAGTTTTTATGGTTGGGAAGAGTTGGGAGAAAGAATCCGTATCAACTGTTTCCGGAAGGATCCTTCCATCGGGTCGAGCCTGAAATTTTTAAGGCGAACCCCCTGGGCACGAAAAAAAGTGGAGGAATTGTACATAGATACACTGGGAAAGGCCCAAAAAAGATGAATGATGTGTTCAAATATAAAAGGGGAAATCCATACAGAAATCAACGGATGTTTCATCAAAAACCGGAGAACTTTGTTTCAGGATTATTCCGGGCATCTGTACTCAGGTTATGCGAATCAGAAATTTGCAGGAATAAATAATAATTTTTTCTCCGTTAACGTAAACGGTAATTTAATTTGTTTAATTTTGCAATAAAAAAATTACATCTAAATCAAATATTTATGATTCTTGGACTTCTCAAAGAGCATGGAAAAGAGACCCGGGTGGCTTTACTCCCGGAAATCGTAAAGGCCCTTACCGACCTGAAAGTTGAAGTTTGGGTTGAAAAAGGAGCCGGAAAAGCAGCATTTACTGCGGACGCCGACTACGAGAGCGCCGGGGCTAAAATCGTTTCGCGCGACGAGGTATTCAACCAGTCAGATGTGTTGTTGCAAATTCAGCCACCGGCTGACGATGACATCCCAAAAATCAGGGAGTCACAAGTTTGGATCAGCGCATTCAACCCGCTGTGGGAAAAACAACTGGTGTCCACATTCCTGAAAAAGGGCATTACCACCTTCAGCCTCGACATGATCCCGAGGACCACCCGCGCCCAGGCAATGGACATTCTGTCATCAATGGCAACGGTTTCAGGTTACATGGCCGTGCTGGAAGCCGCCATGAAACTACCTACGTTTTTCCCGATGTTTATGACCGCTGCCGGAACCATCCGCCCGGCCAATGTGCTCATTCTGGGAGCCGGAGTTGCCGGGCTTCAGGCGATTGCTACTTCGCGTAAACTGGGCGCACAGGTCCAGGTTTTCGATGTTCGCTCGGCTGTTCGCGAAGAAGTAAAAAGTTTGGGAGGAAAATTTGTGGAAGTGGAAGGCGCTGCCGAAGACAAAGCTGCCGGTGGTTACGCCATCGAACAGACCGAAGATTACAAAAAGAAACAACAGCAGGCCATTAACGACGTGGCGGCCAAATCGAATGTTGTGATTTGCACCGCTCAAATTCCTGGCAAAAAGGCACCGCTTTTATTGCCTACCGTTGCAGTGGAAGCCATGAAACCCGGGTCAGTTATCATCGACCTGGCAGCATCGACCGGAGGCAACTGCGAACTGACCAAAAACGACGAAACCATTATTCACAACGGCGTTACCATCATCGGACAATCCAATTATCCGGCTCAAATGCCACTCGATGCCAGCCGGATGTTCGGAAAAAACGTGTTCAATTTCCTGAAACTGATGATTGAAAAAGAAGGAAAACTGAACCTCAATTTCGAAGATGACATTGTAAAAGGTACCTGCATTACCCATGCCGGCGAAATATACAATTCAAGGGTAAAATCTATATTTGAAAACGTTTAAACCAGCCATATATGGAACAATTTTTTCACTTTTTCTTTGAATACAAAGAAGCCATCTTTATAATCGCTTTATCCATCTTTTTGGGCATCGAAGTGATTTCCAATGTACCAGCCGTACTGCATACCCCGCTGATGTCGGGGGCCAATGCCATCAGCGGCGTTATCATCATCGGAGGGATTATCCTTGTCGGACATGCCGATCTTTCCACTTTCTCGCTAAACCTTGTACTGGGAATTCTGGCGCTGATTTTTGGAACGTTAAACGTGGTGGGCGGTTTTGCCGTTACCGACAGGATGCTGGAAATGTTTAAAAAGAAAAAAAAGTAGGAAATCATGGATAAAGTTTTAGGAACATTACACGGAATGGATTTTACCATTGGCGATACATTGCTTGAAATCAGTTACCTGATTGCCGCACTCTTATTTGTAGTAGGACTGAAAATGCTCTCCCACCCCGAATCGGCCCGCCGTGGAAACCTGTGGGCTGCCGGTGGTATGGGACTGGCCATGCTGACCACTCTATTATTGCACCGTAATGTTGAAGGAAATGCCATACCGCTGGCCAATGTATGGATTATTCTGGCCGCAATTGGTGTTGGTTCGGCCATCGGGTGGATTATTGCCCGCCGGATTAAAATGACCGCAATGCCACAGTTGGTATCCATTTACAATGCAACCGGAGGTGCCGCTTCGGCACTGGTGGGATTACTTGAATATCCCAATGCTGTTGCCGGCGATATCGGTTCAATTTTAGTTACGGTTTTAGGGCTCATCATCGGTGCAATAGCATTCAGCGGGAGCATGATTGCCTACGGCAAACTCGACGGGAAAGTGGGCGATATCATGAAACCTTTTATGACCTACCTGAACCTTTTTCTGTTGGTTGCCACCCTCGGAATGGGCGCTTTCGTCGTATTTTCGCCCAATCCGCCTTCTGAAATGATTTGGGCCATCTGGACACTTTTTGCCATTTCATTGCTGTATGGAGTCATGTTTGTTATGCCCATTGGTGGAGCGGATATGCCTGTAGTAATTTCGTTGTTAAACTCGTTAACCGGTATAGCAGCCGCCATGGCTGGTTTCATTTACAACAACCAGGCGATGATTCTGGGAGGTATTCTCGTGGGAGCAGCCGGTACCATTCTTACCATTTTGATGTGTAAAGCCATGAACCGCTCGCTGATTAATGTTATTATCGGCGCCTTTGGCGGTGGCGGCGGCGCTGCCCTCGACCGCGAACACGGTTCCATTAAGGAAATTACCCTGAGCGACGCTGCGGTTTTACTGAGCTATTCACAAAAAGTGGTGGTTATTCCCGGTTACGGATTAGCCGTTGCACAGGCACAGCATATTGCACACGAACTCGATAATTTACTGGAAAGCAAAGGAGTAGAAGTTAAATATGCCATCCATCCGGTGGCCGGCCGTATGCCGGGACACATGAATGTTTTGTTAGCCGAAGCCGATGTTTCCTATGAAAAACTCATCGAAATGGACGACATCAATCCCGATATGCCCAACGTTGATGTGGCCATTGTAGTTGGCGCAAACGATGTGGTTAACCCGGCCGCTTACGACGATCCCAGCAGCCCGATTTACGGAATGCCTATCATCGATGCCCATCTCGCAAAAAATATCATCATTATGAAACGCGGAATGGGTAAAGGTTATGCCGGTATTGAAAATTACTTGTTCTTTAACGAAAAAGCACGGATGCTGTTTGGCGATGCCAAAGGTACCATGCAAAAACTGGTCAGCGAAATCAAAAGTATGTAATTACATACTCATCTCATAGTAAGAATGCCATTCCTTTAACGGGAGTGGCATTTTTTATAAAAAAAAACAGAAAATATCTGTCTTACACCGAATGATAATCAGAAATATCAACCAGGATAATAACCGGTGTATAAGGATCAAAGAAATGATATTTTATTTGAATTCTGAAAAAGAAGAACATTCCTTGTAGCCCATTGGAAAAGAAGAACCCATTTTTTGGTTATCTTCACAGCTTGTTGAATCCATCTAAATGAAATCAAATGAAACGCCGCAGTTTTATCCAAACAACCTCCTTCTCCAGCCTTGGGTTGATGTTCACTTCGTTTGACAGCCCTCATCTGAAAAGAAGAGTGAAATTTCAAAATATTTACTCGTCGGATACAAACCGGTTCACAGTATTTACCAGCGCTCCGGTAAAACCGGTTAAAATTTTACACATAACCGACACCCACCTCTCCCTGAAAGACGACCGGGAAAATCCTTTTCAGGAGTACAGTAACCGGATGGCCGGGGCGTATAAAGTGAACAAGCACTTTCAAACCGGCGCTGAAATCACAACACAAGAGAGTTTTGAACAAACACTCAACCTTGCCAAAGAACAGAAAGCCAATTTTCTGGCGCTCACCGGCGATATTTTCAGCTTTCCTTCGGAGGCTGCCATCGACTGGGCTTCCCAAAAACTGGCCGAAACCGGAATCCCCTTTGCCTATGTTGCCGGCAACCACGACTGGCATTACGAAGGTATGCCGGGAAGTTCGCAGCAACTGCGCGAAACATGGGCCAATAAACGGCTACGCCCCATGTACCAGGGAAACCACTCGCTGTTTGCGGCCTACGATTTTAACGGGGTGCGCTTTGTTTGTATCGACGATTCAACCTATGAAATTTTGCCCGAACAGCTCGACTTTTTCAAATCGCAGGTAAACAGCGGGATGCCGTTGGTTTTACTCATGCATATCCCGCTCTACATTCCGGGCCGGACACTCGGTTACGGTTGCGCCCATCCCGACTGGGGCGCCGTTAACGACAAAGGTTTTGAAACCGAACGCCGCGAAAAATGGCGCGAAAGCGGCCACACCAAAACCACCTTCGATTTTTACAACGAAGTATTTCATGCGCCAAATCTGCTGACTATCCTGGCCGGGCACACCCACCGGCAGGCAATCGATGTAAAAAATAATATTCCCCAGTTGGTCTCGGGGCACAATGCAACCGCATTTTATACCGATTTCAGAATTATGCCGCAATAATTTCATGGAACGATTTTAAAACAAGGAAACAATGGTTAATTTTCGATAGAGTAAAATGGGAATGAAAAAGTTGTTTTATTTTTTCTTGATTCTGGTTGCCGTTTCCTGTTCACAGGAAAAAGCGAAAAACGGAGCGGTAATTTACTCGTTCGACGACCAGTACATCGATCAGTGGTATAGCCACCGTGAACTTTTCAACCAATATGATATTAAAGCCACTTTTTTTATCCACCGCCCCAACTTGCTCGACTCATCGGCCATTGTCATGCTGAAACAACTGCAGGCCGATGGACACGAGATTGCCTTTCACGGAACCAATCACCGGAATGTACTGGATTTTAAAGATTCGGTCGATGTGCTGCTGGAAAAGGAAATGGTTCCGGGAATCGACTGTCTCAGAAACCAGGGGTTCGAAGTGCAATCGTACGCTTACCCTTTTGGACAGTCAAATCCCCCCATCGACTCAATGCTTCTGTATGTTTTCCGTTACCTCCGGAAAGCAACTTACAACATGCACAACACAACCATCGATCAATACGATGAAATTTACGTCAGTTCCCCGTCGCAGCGAATTATGAATTCCATGGGAATCGACCACAATTACGGAATCGACCTTTCGAATTTCGAGAAAGGGCTGCTGCGGGCGCAAAAGAACAACGAAGTCCTGGTATTGCACGCCCACCGTATTGATACCACCTTCAGCGACTACACGGTGAACAGCTGCTATCTGGAAAACACCTTTCAGCTCTGCAAAAAACATAATATTCCCGCCATCCGGATGGCCGATTTGGAAAGTTTTTTTCAGGATACAAAACGCACCATTTTTTCAAAACAATAAATGATATGAAACCAATAATTCTCTTTTTCGCCGGGCTGCTCATTGCCAGCCATCTCATGGCCCAGGAAACCAGTTACCGCCCCGGACTGTTCTTTCGTGAAGACTGGAAAGAATCGCCGGCTGAAATCCCGCTTTCGCAAAAACATGTGAATAATCCCGATTTGCTTGTGCAATTGTACGGCCCCGGTCAGGACAGCCTGAAAAAAAGCAACCACGAAAAACCGGTGGACGACCCGTTTTACGTGTGGTCGGGGCTGTGCACCGGAAACTGGATGGTGACGTTGAAACACAAATCCTCGAACGTCGATCTTTCCGGTTTTGCCAAAATCGTTTGGCGTACCAAACAGGCCGGGTTGCGCAACCTGCACATCACCCTGAAACTGGCCGACGGAACCTGGCTGGTAAGCGACCAGTACGACAACGAATCGAAAGACTGGCGAATCCGGGAATTTAACATTCAGGATTTGCGGTGGTATCAACTCGACAGCAAAGCCATTGTGGAAACCGGCGCGGTGGAAAATCCCGACTTGTCGAACGTGGAAGAAATCGGGTTTACCGATTTGATGCCCGGAGGAAAATCGGCTTCCTGCTCCCGTCTCGACTGGCTGGAAGTGTACGGAAAACCGGTGAAACAGTAACAGGGTTTCGCCGCTGCGCAAAAAAAAAGCTTCAAATAATTTTATAGATTGCTGCTGAAATTGGAGGATCGATTGTATGGAAACCGCCTCTCTTAGTGAAATCAAGAAAGAACTGAAAAATCTCACCCCGCTGCAGATGCAGGAGATTTTATTGCGGCTGGCCCGGTTTAAAAAAGAAAACAAAGAGTTGCTGGGTTATCTTTTATTCGATGCTTTCAATCAACCTGCATATATCCAGGCAGTAAAAGACGAAATTGACGAACATTTCAAAAACCTGCACAAAAGCAGCGCGTACCTTACCAAAAAAGCTGTCCGCAAAGCGCTGAAAGACACCAACAAATACATCCGGTTTGCCGGTTCGAAAGAAACTGAAATCGAACTGCTCATCTATTTTTGCCAGCAAATGCGTAAACATGGCAACCGGATAAGCTACAGCCGGGTACTGGCCAATCTTTACATGAACCTGGTGAAGCGCATCAAAAAAACACTTTCTTCACTTCATGAAGATCTTCAACTGGATTACGAGGACGCGATGAAAAATTTATAAACCTTGCACTTCATCCGGTAAAAATCCCGGAATCTGTCGTATTTTTGCTCCAAAATAAAATACTGAAATATGAGCGACGAGAAGATTATATTTTCCATGTACAAGGTGAGTAAAACCTACCCACCCAGCAAAACTGTCATCAAAGACATCTCGCTTTCCTTTTTTTTAGGGGCCAAAATCGGGATTATCGGGCTGAACGGTTCGGGGAAATCAACGTTGTTACGTATCATTGCCGGACAGGACAAGGCGTACAACGGCGAACTGGTTTTTGCTCCAGGCTATTCGGTCGGGTTACTCGACCAGGAACCTAAACTCGATGAATCCAAAACGGTTATCGAAGTGGTAAAGGAAGGCATGCAGGAAACGGTTGACGTGTTGAACCGTTTCGAGGAAATCAACCAGCTTTTTGGTTTGCCCGAAGTTTACGAGAACCCTGATGAAATGGACAAACTGATGGCAGAACAGGCTGAACTTCAGGAAAAAATTGACCACCTGGATGCCTGGAACCTCGACAGCAAACTCGAACGTGCCATGGATGCGCTTCAGTGTCCGCCCGACGATCAGCCCGTGAGCGAACTTTCGGGGGGCGAACGCCGCCGTGTAGCTTTGTGTCGTCTGCTGTTGAAGGAACCCGATGTTCTTTTGCTCGATGAACCCACCAACCACCTCGACGCTGAAAGTATCCAGTGGCTCGAAATGCACCTCGCCCAGTACAAGGGAACGGTCATCTGCATCACCCACGACCGCTACTTCCTCGACAATGTTGCGGGCTGGATTCTGGAACTCGACCGCGGCCAGGGAATTCCATGGAAAGGAAATTATACCTCGTGGCTGGAACAAAAATCAAAACGACTGGAGCAGGAAGAAAAAGGCCTCTCGAAACGCAGAAAAACACTGGAACGCGAGCTGGAATGGGTGCGAATGGCGCCCAAGGCACGCCACGCCAAGTCAAAAGCCCGTTTGAGCGCATACGATAAAATGCTGAATGAAGACGTAAAACAGAAAGAAGAAAAACTGGAAATTTTTATTCCGAATGGTCCGCGTTTAGGCGACAAGGTGATTGAAATGGAAGGCGTTACAAAAGGTTACGGAAACCGCGTCCTGTTCAGCGATTTAAGTTTTAAACTTCCGCCAGCCGGAATTATTGGCGTAATTGGACCGAATGGCGCCGGTAAAACCACGCTCTTCAAACTGATAATGAAACAACTGGAAGCCGATACAGGAAAAATCGATATCGGCGATACCGTTAAAATCAGTTACGTGGATCAAACCCACAAGGCCATCGACCCGGAGAAATCGGTTTTCGAAGTGATTACCGGCGGAACGGAAACCATGATGCTGGGCAACCGGCAGGTGAATTCAAGGGCGTA
>CAZHKI010000055.1:0-3028 GCA_964533365.1 uncultured Maribellus sp.
AAACCTGCATTCGGCGTATAAGTGAAACTTCCGTCAGCAAAAGCAACCAAAAAACCATGGTTCACTGCGTCTGTAATTAAAGTGGCCGTAATTGTCTCACCATCCAGGTCGATATCATTGCCCAAAAATCCGGGGGCGCTTACCGAAAGGGTTGTCCCGGCAAGCATTGCATAGTTGTCGGGGGTGCCAATTGGATTGCGGTTAAATGCCGGCAGCACTTCGATAAAGACAGTAGCCTCAGCATAATTGCCTGAAACATCCTGCATCTGATATGTGAACTGGTCGGTACCAATAAATCCGGCAGCAGGATGATAGTTAAAGCTTCCGTCATCATAAGCAGCCAAAGTGCCATTGTCCACATAATCTAAAATGTAAATGGCAGTCAACTCCTCACCATCCAGGTCTATGTCATTGCCCAGAAATCCGGGGCCACTTATGGATAAAACCTGATCAGTGGATACTGCATAATGATCGGGCATGCCCACAGGTGTGGTACCGGCAGGTGATACAAGAATGGTAACCGTAACCGGTCCGGTATAATTAAAGGAAGCATCCCGCATTTGGTATGAGAACTGGTCGGTACCCGTAAACCCTGGATTGGGAATATAAACAAAACTTCCATCATCATAAGCAGTCAGTGAACCGTTGGTTACATAATCTGTAAGTAAAGTCGCTGTAATGGCCTCGCCATCCGGGTCAATGTCATTGCCTAAAAATCCGGGGGCGCTTACCGAAAGAGTGGTTCCGCCAATCATGGCATAGTTGTCGGGCATACCAACAGGACTGCGGTTGGCTGAATATACTTCAATAGTAACAGGAACCGATTCCGAATCGTTACCGGAAGCATCCCGCATCTGGTAGGCAAACTGGTCAGTTCCGGTAAAACCTGCATCGGGAGTATAAGTGAATCTTCCGTCTGAATATGCAAGCAGTATCCCATTTTCCACTCCTTCAGTGAGTAAAGTGGCTGTTATTGTTTCACCATCCAGGTCAATGTCATTGCCTAAAAAACCGGGGGCACTTACCGAAAGTGTGGTTCCGCTAATCATTGCATAGTTGTCGGGGGAGCCAATTGGATTGCGGTTGGCTGCCGGTATCACTTCTATCGTTACGGTAGCCTCAGAAGTATTATAGGAATCATTCCGAAACTGATACGAAAACTGGTCAGTGCCAATAAATCCTGCATCGGGAGTATAAGTGAAACTTCCATCAGTAAATGCAATCAGTGAACCAAAATCTGCATCGTCTGTAATTAAAGTGGCTGTTAACGATTCGCCATCCAGGTCAATATCGTTTGCCAAAAAACCAGGTGCAGCTATGGATAATATCTGGTCGGTGGGAACAGCATAATGATCAGGCGTACCAATTGGACTTTGTATCGTTACAGATTTCAATGTTTGAATATTCGCAATATTCCCTACTGAAAGTAAATCTTTGATCCCGAATGCAGAAGGTAAAGATGGCGAAGCTTTTTTCGCCGATTTTAAGCTTACCTTGGTATCGCTTAATTGTTCTGAAATGTTGGTAAAGTTTTGATTAAAAACCGGGAAGTTTTTATCCGGAAGAGATACCCCTTCTGTTAAATTATACTTCTCATCTGTAAACGACTGTTTGAAAATTGACAAATTTTTTGCCCCTTCAAATTCTGCCCTTACTGAATTTCCATAAGGTAGTGTTAGCAATTCATCGGGTTGGGCCATAACTGATATGGCAATGTTCCCCATAAATATCAATGTTAAAAACATCGAATAATTAATAAAGTTGCCGTAAAATTTTTTCATAACACTATATATTAAAGATTTCTATATATAATTTCGGACAAAATCTTTTGACAACCAAATCATTAAGCAAAAATGGGGTGAAAAAGATTAAAATGGAAAAATCGTATTTAAATGAAAAAACTGTATTGTTAACCGACTGATTTTAAACCAGTAACATTTATGCATCATAACAGGGAAAGCACGAAAAAAAGAACAAATAAATCCATTCAAATATCCATTAACGATTGTATGACGACAAAGGAACAAAGGCTAAAGTTTTGCTTGAATCGAAAAATTTATTTTATTTCCCTACGATGTGATTATAGCCCGTTTATGTTGAACTTTACATTTGAACCTGATGTCAGAAATAGGAATGGATCGTTCCCGCAATTAATAACTTTTAAATATGTACTATGAAAACCATACTAATTTTTTGCTTTTCTCATTTGATTGGAATCAGTCTGATACAGGGGCAGACGAATGACCAAACTGAAAATGTGGTGATAACTTACCAAAAGAATAAAACTGAAGTTCGGGCCGCTGAAAACGGACAACTTCAGGTTAATGTGCCTCTGAAAGATGTGGAAAGAATAAAAACCCGGGGATTTACGCGTTACAGTGATTTTGGCGCCCGGGGCGATGGCAAGACCGATGATATTGACGCCATTGCAGCCACACATGCTTTTGCCAACGAGCACGGCCTCTCGGTAAAAGCTGACGATAAGGCCACCTATTATATCAGCGGGAAAAGCCGGACTGCGGTTATCCGCACCAATACTGATTTTGGTAAGGCCGCTTTTATCATTGATGATACCAATGTTGAAAACCGGAATTCCTCTGTTTTCATGGTTAGTTCCACTCTGCAACCTTTCAAACCTGAAGGAATATCTTCTTTAAAGAGAAATCAGGAAACAATTGATGTAACATTGCCCGGAACCTGCATTTTTACCGTCACCAATTCCCAGGTAAAACGATATATCCGGTATGGACCGAACCAAAACAACGGTTCTTCACAAACGGATATTTTTATCGTTAACAAAAATGGCAATGTGGATTTGAATGCCCCGATCATCTGGGATTTTGACCAGATTACAGACATCAGCGCCCTGCCCATTGACGAAACAACGCTGACCATTACCGGAGGTCGGTTCATCACCATTGCCAACCAGGCCGAATCAAAATACACTTATTACAAACGCGGAATTGTCGTTTCCCGATCCAATGTCCTGCTTGACGGAATTAAGCATGAAGTAACCCAGGAGCTTGAT
>CAZHKI010000055.1:3038-13125 GCA_964533365.1 uncultured Maribellus sp.
ATTGCCATCAGACGTTCCAATGTTCTGGTGGATGGACTGGAACACCGCGTTACCGGCGAAGGAGACCATGGCGCGCCTTATGGTGGTTTTATCAATATTGGTGACTGCGCATACGTAAAAGTTCAGAATTCTATTCTTACCGGACGAAAAATGTACCAGACTATTGGTTCAGCAGGAGTTACAGTTTCCATGGGAAGCTACGATCTATCCGTTAACCGTGCGCTAAACGTTTCATTTGTCAACTGTAGCCAGACTAACGACATCAATGACAGCCGGTTCTGGGGAATTCTGGGCTCCAACTACTGCAAGAATCTGGTTTACGATAATTGTACCTTTTCCAGGTTCGATGCCCACATGGGTGTTGCCAATGCATCCATCCGTAACTCAACCCTGGGACACATGGGAATCAACGCCATCGGCAGCGGAACTTGTATCGTGGAAAATTCAACCATTTACGGAAGAACCATCATTAATTTGCGCTCCGACTACGGAAGCACCTGGCAGGGAGAAGTTATCATCCGCAATTGCACTTTCGTTCCTGCAGGTGGCAAACCAGTCAGCGCAAGCCTGATTGGCGGCACGAATTCCGGGCAGCATGATTTTGGTTATACCTGTTACATGCCGGAAAAGATTACCATCGAAAATCTGCGGATTGACGACTCCAACCATCCCGAAAATTATCAGGGACCCGCAATTTTTGCCAATTTCAATCCGAAGATGATCGATGACTCTTACGTGGAACTGTTTCCCTATATAAAAACCCGGGAGGTCATTCTCAGAAATGTGACCACTTACAGCGGCAAAACTTTACGGCTCAGTGACAATCCATTTATGTTCAGGGAAGTAAAAATAACCACAAAATAATAGAGCTGTATGAAATGAAGCTTTTGCTGGAAAATTTCATATTACTTTCCGTGAGCCGGAAGTTTTGCACTTTAATCCTTGTTAAAAGGACAGAATGTTATTCCTTTTCATCTGCAAAATATTAAAACATCCAACAGTGGAGAGTCAAACAAAAAAGAGGTCGGAAACGACCTCTTTTTCGTATAAAATTTTAAATCCCTGTTAATTTTTCGAGAAAAATGGAAAATGGATTTTACCGGCGCGACCGACTGTTGGAAGAAGTGTTTGGACCACTGTCTTTTGAACTGGCTGAACGGTTACTGCTTCCATGGTTTCGTGAACTCACGGCTGAACGTGACTGCCCGGAAGAGCTGCGCGAACCAACTGCCGATTTGTTTTGGCCCGAGGAGCTACGTGAGCTGACTGCTGACTTGTTTTGTACAGATGAACCACGTGAACGAACCGACTGGGGTGCAGACTGAGGTTTCGAAGCAGCCCGGTTGGAAACTGTAGCTGATGACCGCTGTGTGCCTCTTTGATTTGTACTGACTGTGGAACGGCTTACATTCCTGTTGTTAGAAACTGTTCCTGATTTCATCGTTTTGTTTGTTCCCCGATCGACTGCTGAACTTTGTACCGTTCTTCCTGATGAAGTTGTTTTATTGCCCGTCACAGTGGTTCTTTTCCCGGAAGATGAATTTGCCGCATTCCTGCCAGATTCAATCGTTGCCGATTTGCGTGTAATCGTACCCTGGGTTGAAGTATTTCCCGTAGAGTTTCCCCTTGTAACACCGGTAGCCGATCTTCTTTCTCCCCCTGAGTTTCGGGCTTCCACGGAACGATTGCTACCAGACAAAGATTGATTACTCCGTTCATTTCTTACCGTCGTGCTGTTCCGTGTCCTGCCGCTTAGTCCCTGATTGGTTCTGGCATACAGGACTTCGCCTTGTTTCCTAAGGTCGGGGCGCGAATAGGTGTAATTGTAATTCCCCGATTTAATTTTTACTCTAACTCTTGGTGAATAAACCCGGACACTGCTGTAATAAAAGTCGTTATAGCGGTGGCAGCGGTGATGGTTCCAGATGCGGTAGTGTCCGTAATAATGATGGTGCCAGTTATAATGATATCCGTAATAGGTATGCCAGTAAAAGGGGCGCCAAGGAGTCCAGTATGCAGGATAGTATCCCCAGTACCAGTTAGAATGCCAGACTACATATTCGGGCAGATAAATATAACGAATCACCGGCCAGGCAGCAACTTCATAGGTCGTGGTTCTGACCACGGTTACATTTCTTCCGCTGTGGTTCTTCCCGGTATATCCCGGATTGGGCGTTTCGCTGTAAATGGGTTCAACAATGTAGTTTTTCCCATATAACTCTTCATCGCCAATCAATTGAATTTCCACCGATCCGTTACTGAATCGTTGAACGGTAAAAACTGCCACATCCTGGGTTTCATCTTCGCTCAGTGCTGCCCGCAATACAATGGTATGCACTTCTCCGTTAACATAGTCCTGTACCATAATATAATCGACCTGATTGTCGCCGTTCAGGTCGAGGTTGTTGATTCTTGAATTTTCATCGTTGAGGTTTCTTTCGAACCCTTCAAGAGTTTCTGATTCCTGAAAAAGTTT
This sequence comes from uncultured Maribellus sp., assembly GCA_964533365.1. Taxonomy (GTDB): domain Bacteria; phylum Bacteroidota; class Bacteroidia; order Bacteroidales; family Prolixibacteraceae; genus Draconibacterium. The sequence goes on from CAZHKI010000055.1 coordinate 5,515, forward strand.
CATCGTTGCATAAAGATTCAGATTATCGCCTGGCAGACCCAGGTATTCATCTGGCCATTCCTGTGCTCCTGCTTTGCTTCCCATTACTGTCAGCACCAAAAGGAGTGATGTGATTATTAACGTTTTCATTTCTTAAAGTTTTAGAAGAACTGTCTCTTCATCAAAAGATTTACAAAACTCATACCATTTATGTAATTTATTGTCTGGGGAAATGTTAACACACTTATTTGCATTTACTTGCAAAGGAAAAATTCAAATTGTTTGAATTCAAATTGTAAAAAAGAGGTTCATTTTATTTTATAAAGCAGACAGCGAAATTTCATACATAATCTTGATTATTAGACAATAATAGCTTAACTTGTATGAATTGATTTAACCGGCAGAACTGCCATGGTTTGTTCCGGTAGATTCAGGTTCAACAGAGGGATTATGGATGATTCATTAAACCGGAGATTTACCTCTTGTTCTTTTTCAGCATGAATTGAAAGTTACATTCCAATTTATCCGCTTGATCACGAAACGATATATTAAAACTTATGAATATTTTACTTTCCGATAAAATGAAACAGGCAATTGGGATTGCCCAGTCGATTGCCAGAGAATTTATGAACGTTGAGTTTACTCCGGCCCATCTTCTAAAAGCTTTATTGCATAAAGATGTCGGGCTCATTCCCCTTCTCGAAGAAATGGGGATTGACTTTTATTATATGGAAGAATGGGCAGAAGTCAGAATTGAAAGCAGCCCAAAATCAAGTAAAGTATCCGACCAACCGGCTGCCGATAATCAGGTAAAGGCTGTATTAAACGAAGCCGATAATATCCGGCTAAAAATTTCGGAAGAAACCATAACTCCAGTTTGTGTTTTGGTTGCACTGACCATCCCCGGCGTCGGGTTTTCGTATGAACAATTGAAAACACTGAATTTGGGGCATAAAGAGTTGTTGGAAAAGATTATTGAAAAATCCGATCTGGAGAATGTGGTTGGGAAACCTGCACTTTCCCCAAAAAATGAACCGGCAGAAAAAAAGCAAAATGCCCTCCTGAAATATTGCAGCGAACTGAATCTGTTAGCCCAGCAGGGAACGTTGGATCCCGTTGTAGGCCGTGACAAGGAAATCAGGATGATGGCTGAAATTCTGGGACGAAGGTCGAAACCCAATGTGATGATCATTGGCGAAAACGGAGTGGGGAAGACATCACTGGTTAATGGATTCGTTCAAAATATCATCCGGAATAAAGTTCCTGAGAATTTGATTGGCACCAAAATATTCGAACTTGATTTCGGATCGCTCATTGCAGGGGCTTCGTACAAAGGCGAAATCGAAGACCGTCTGAAAAATATCATCAAAGAAATCAAACAATTTGATAAAGCCATTTTGTTTGCCGACGAAATTCATACCCTGCTCGACACCCAGTCGGGGGCTTCCGGGGCAGCCAACCTGCTGAAACCCGAACTCGACAAAGGAACCCTCACCGTTATCGGCACCACTTCGGTTGATAATTACACCCGGTTTATTGAGGGCGACGAAGCCTTCAACCGGAAATTCGAAATGATTAAACTCGAAGAACCCAATGTTGATACCTGCAGCAGGATGCTGGGCGAAATCATCCCGAATTACGAATTGCACCACAAACTGAAAGTTCCCCGGGATGTTCAGCATGAAGCTATTCTTCTCTCGAAACGTTACCTGAAGGAAAAAAGTCTGCCCGAAGCGGCCATCGATTTAATCGATCGGTCGCTGGCTGTTGTACGCATGATGCAGGATACCTCGGGCACCGAAGTGAAAGCTTTAAATCAAGAATTGGAAATCCTCATTAAAAATGAAAAACAACTTTCGGATGAAGACCTGAAAACCGAATTGCTGTGGTTCAACCAGCAAATCAAGGAACGGATTAGCCCGGTGGTGTTAATCAAACTAACAGAACAAGCAGATGTTGCCAAAATGGAAAGCCTGCCCGAAATTCAGGAAGAGATAAAAAAAACACTGGCATCGCTCGAGTCTTTATCAAAAGAAAAAGCTGAAGCCATCGACAAGTCGGATCTGGCCGCTGTTGTCGCCCACAAAACCGGAGTCCCCATGGGAAAAATCCAAACCCAGGAAAAAGAACGTTTGCTGAATATCGAATCGTACCTGAAAAACAGGGTGGTTGGTCAGGATCATGGGATAAAAAGTATTGCCGAAGCTATTCGCGAATCGCGCTCGGGATTGAGCAAACCCGGGCAGCCCATTGGATCTTTCTTTTTCCTCGGGCCAACCGGAACCGGAAAAACCGAACTGGCCAAAACCCTGGCCGAATTCCTGTTCAACGACGAATCGTCGCTCATCCGTTTCGATATGTCGGAATTTAAGGAAGAACATTCTGCGGCCCTTTTGTACGGAGCTCCTCCCGGATATGTAGGTTACGAAGAAGGCGGACTGCTGGTCAATAAAATCAGACAAAAACCCTATTCGATCGTACTGTTCGACGAAATTGAAAAAGCCCATACATCTGTTTTCGATATTTTCCTGCAAATACTCGACGAAGGCAAACTGCACGATCGTCTCGGAAAAGAAGGCGATTTTTCCAATGCCGTCATTCTTTTCACATCCAATATCGGGAGTTCATACATTGTTGACAGTTTTGGAAGGGGAGAAATTCCACCTTCCAGTAAACTGGCCGAGTTGATGGAAAATCATTTCAGGCCCGAGTTTCTGGGGCGTCTGACTGAAATCATCCCATTTGCACCGATTAGTGAAGAAAACGTGGTTAAAATATTTGATATTCACCTGAAGAATTTATTTAAATCGCTTGAGAATCAGGGAATCGAATTACAATTGGAACAGAAAGCCAAAGAAACCCTGGCGAAATCGGGATTCACGCCCAAATACGGCGCCCGTCCCTTGATTGGCGTTATCCGGACAGAACTCCGGCGGCCCCTTTCCAAAAAAATTATTGCCGGCGAAATCGGCCGCGGTTCGGTTGTTCATTTAAAAACTGGCGAAAACAACGAACTGGTCTGGGAAATATCCGTAAAAAGCACTGAAACAAAATAATTCAAAACCTATTATTAACTATTAAAACCAATAATTATGCTTGAATATGGAATTGGTGGCACGGAAGTACAGGGTGATGCCAGCGAAGGATTCACCGAGATCCCGCAAAACAGGACATTGCTGTGCGAAAAACTCACCGGAGATGCTCCTGTTAAACCCAAAATCGTCGACGGCCTGCAAACCATCGACGATGTCTTCGAACATTATAAACCCAAGGTTGCGGTTGAATTTGAAGACAGCGAAGGAGCCAAAAAGGAAGAAAACCTCTCGTTTAAAGGACTTTCTGATTTCGGGATAAAAGGAATTACGGCACAAAGCGAATTTATGCAGAGCCTGAGTGTTGAAAAAGAGCAGTACCAAAAAATTATCAAACAACTGAAAGGAAACCGGTTGTTGCGGAAAACCCTCGAAAATCCCGAAACCAAAGCCGATTTACTCGGGGTGATGTATGCATTGATAAAAGAACTGGAAGAAACGCAATCCTGATTAAATACATTTCGAACCGAAAAAAAATAAAATTATGGCTCAGCAAGAAAAAGCACAAGATATATCACAATACAGGGAAAAAGTGATTGAAAATGTTAAACTGGTCGAAAAACCTGCCGAACAGTTAAAAACCGGACTCGACCGACTGGCAAATGTCGGGGGATTCGATTTACTGGAGACTACCTTCGCAGGAGTAGAAAACATGAACCCCGAGCGAAAAGCACGAAAACGGATTTTCCTCACAGAATCGGCCTATAAAGCCGACCGCGAGAACCTGAAAAAAACGTTGCAACTCTGGGCAGCCGTTTTGTCGTCAACCGACAGCGTGGCTGAAATGGTGGAACAAAGTGAAAAAAGCATCCAGGTAGCCGACGAAACTTTTAAAACAAACATGGCCAAAGCCATAGAAGCAACCCGCGAACTGGAACGTTCGTACCGCTCGGTAGCCTTGTTCTTTAAAAATACCGAAAGCGCCAAGCTGAAAAATATTTCAATAATGAATGCCGATCCTGAACAACTCAAAGATCTGGACGACACCCGTTTTATTGATGCGGTAAGAGAAGAACTGGTAGCCAACTACGATCGGCTCGATTTGCGCGACAATTACGGGCTCCTGGTGGTTCCCGGCTACCTGGGATCAAACAAGGTTGTTGAAAAATGGGCAAAAATTGCTTACGAAAACAAAGTGATGCTGATTACCGATTTCGAGAACCTCGACAATCCCGACGACGTGATGGACATGTTTGAAATGGCAAATCTCACCGGCGGCGACAAATACCGTTCGAATGTGATGATGGCCTGCAACTGGCTGGTAGGACGCGATAAATACAGCGAAGTGGGCGAGGAAGAAGAACTTTTTGTACCACCTTCAAGCGCCCTGGCCGGAACCATCTACAACACCCTCATGTCGCAGGTGGCAGCCGGTAAAAAACACGGGGGTCTCAGCGAAGTGGACGGCGTTAAATTTGACCTCAAAAAAAGCGAAATTGCCAACCTCGAAAAAATGGGGCTCGTCCCCATGGTGAACGAATATGGCAAAGTGATGGCTTTCTCGGCCAAAACCCTCTTTAACGGGGACAATCTCGGGTTGCAAACCTACTCCGTAGTCAGGGTATTCGACTATGTTACCAAAGTTTTAATGGACTTTCTGAACCGACGGGCATTCGAAAATTTCGATTACGAAACACAACGGGAACTCAAAGGTCAGATTGGAAAATTTCTGAATAGCATTGCCGGTCCCGGTAAACTCATAGAAGATTTTACCATTACCCGGTTTGAACAGGATCCCAACCAAAAAGACCGCGTTTTTCTCGACATAAACATGAAACCCTATTTCCCGGCCAAAAACTTCATGATTAAAATGGATGGTCAAAAAGGTGATGACGGAACTGCATGGGATTCATCATATGATCAGAACTAAATAAATGGTATTCACAAATTATTAATTTTAAAAACAAATTATCATGTCAACAGTCATTAAATGTGAAATCGATGGGATTTCGAAACCCCTTGAATTACAGGGAGGGTTAAGTTTTGGTTATACCTCCAATGCCAACGTTACCAATGCCAGTAATGATAAAAAAATCACTTTCGGCCCGGTTTCAGTCTCACCATTCTCTTTCTCGGTAATGGAACCCGACAAAGATTCGGTGAAAGCGCTCATCCAGTGGCTGGTTTCACACCAAATTAAGAAGAAAGTCACTTTCAAAATCAGCGATCAGGAAATGGATGCCAAGTCGAGGGATATAGTACTGGAACAGGTTTGCCTGGAATCGTATAATGAATCAATTTCAGAATACGGTTCACAGATATCTATGTCGATGACAGGCCAAAAAGTTATTATTGACGGGGTTACCGTGGATCAAACCTCGCAGAGGTAACTGATCAGCAATTTCTGAAGGTTAACCTGGAAATATCGGATAATCTTTCCGGCTAACTTTAGTGTTCGAACAGACAGCAATATTTGTTGCTGCCTCATCAAGTTATTATCTGATTAAAATTGAAAAATGGTTCTTACAGCTCGTTTGTATATCAGCGGACACGAATCGGGAAATGAAGGAATTCCCCTGTTAACGTGCAGTTACAGTTTTACTCAGGATATCGATCAGCGGGGCTTACCTAAAACCGAAGTAAAAGGAGGAGTGATTACCCTGGCTTTCAACAGCATTGACGACCAGGAAATCATGCACTGGATGGTTTCTTCAAAAGCCGATAAAAACGGAAAAATCACCTTCTCGGGCGAAGACACCGAAAAAGTGTTTAAAACCCTTGAGTTTAAAGATGCCCGGTGTATTGCATATCACGAATCTTTCGTCAGAGACAGTGAAATGGTGGAAGAAATCACCATCTCTGCCAGGGAAATCTCCATATCAGGCGTAACCCATGTCAATATCTGGACAAAATACGATGTTGGCCGGTAGAACCCTTTAGAAATGGAGCAGCTTTTCAGGATTTGAATAAATTTCAGGATTAGAATAATTCTGAACGATTATCAACAATCTGTTCTTCAACAACAATAAACACAAGGTTATGGCACTTGCTTCATCCGTACGAATGGAAATAGCGGGTCAGAAGGTACCGGATTTTCTTGAAATTTCCATTACTCAAAAAATGCACTGCCTTCAGGAATTCCAGGTATGCTGCAGGATGGATACTTTTGAAGAACCTGATGATTTTATTATCAACAATTCAAAAAGATTCATAGGATCTACAATTGTAATTGAAATCAACACTTTTTCATCTTCCGGTGACCAATCTGAACCCGGCCTGTTTTTCAAGGGACTTATCACCTCTGTAAAAGCTGTAAAATCGGATCTTTCTCACGAAGACCAAGTGGTTTTAATGGGATACAGCCCTGAATTTTTACTGGACGATCACCCGGGCTGTCGTTCCTTTGAAAATAGAACTTTAGCCGATATCGTGAATAATGTGCTCAGTGAATGCCCCCGTGATGTGTTGAAAACGCGCATTAATCCTGTTTATAATAAAGAAATTCCATATTGTGTTCAGTATAACGAGACTAATCTCGGTTTCTTACGCCGAATTGCGGCACGTTACGGAGAATGGATGTTTTACAACGGTAAAGAACTTGTATTTGGGAAACCTTCCGAAAACAAGGAAGTACTGATTTTAGGAGAAGACCTGCATACGCTCGATTTCTCACTCAACCTGAAGGCTCCTGGATTCAAGTATGTTTCCTATGAATACATGTCGGCGAAACCGGTAGTAACCGATACCGGAAAAACCATGGGCAAAAACCAGCAAAATGAAACCGGTAAATATGCATTTGACCAGTCAGCAAAAAAGTTTTCTTTTTCACCCACCCAGGATTATCCCCATCTGAATGAGAAACTTGATTCTTATGCCGAAGCCCAGAGAAATGCAATTGAAACCGATGCATCGGGTATTGCCCTCGGAATGTCGGGAATAGAAGCCACAGGGGACAATATGAAACTGATTCCCGGATGTAAGATTGGCCTGAAAGCTTATAAAACTGAGAGCAGCAATCAGGTTGATTACGGTGATTACCTCGTTACGAGTGTGCATCACAGGTGTGATAACCTGTTAAATTATGAAAACCGTTTTTCGGGAGTCCCTGCGGAAGCAATAATGGCATATTATGCCGATCCGATGTCATTTCCGAAAAGCGGCCCTCAGAATGCTGTGGTAAAGGACAATAAAGATCCGGAGAAGCTGGGGCGGGTGCGGGTAAATTTCTTCTGGCAGGATAGTTCCCAGATGAGCCCATGGATACGAATTGTTTTTCCATACGCTGCTAATGAAAGGGGATTCTATTTCATCCCTGAAATTGGGGATGAGGTACTGGTTGATTTTGAAGGGGAAGATGTTGAAAAACCTTTCGTGGCGGGCAGTTTGTATAACGGGAAAAACAAACCGCATAAAGCATGGCCTGGCTCAAAAAACAATTTCAAGGGTATTGTAACTAAAAGTAACCTGCGGATAGAATTTGACGATGACAAAAAAATCACCACCATTGACACCCCGGCAGGAAATAAAATTGTGGTAAGCGATGATGAAAAAACTATTTTGCTAAACGACCAGAACAAAAACAAAGTGGAACTTTCCCCCG
>CAZHKI010000056.1:0-12965 GCA_964533365.1 uncultured Maribellus sp.
TATGTTTCATGGTTAAATGGCTGCTCTTGCTGTTTCTTTTATTTCTGGTTCCCCATCTTTCAGGTTCAGCCCAGGAAAAAATAAGGGTGACCGGTAAAGTGACCGATGCTGAAACCGGCGAACCGCTGATGTATGCCAATATTGCTTTTCTGGAACTGGGAACCGGGACGACGTCCAACGGGAAAGGTGAATTTTCGTTTGTTGCAGTCCCGGTGGGTACCTACACTTTTACGGTAACTTATATGGGTTACGCCGAATATTCCATTTCGGCCACGCTGAAACAGGATGTCGATTTGAAAATTAAACTTCAGCGGCAGTCGCTCGGGTTGAAGGAAGTTACGGTCACGGCTGAAAATTCGAAAAGCGGGACAACCTCGTCGCGCATCAAAAGTGAGGCCATCAGCCATATTCAGGCGTCGAGTATCAGGGATTTGATGCAACTGATACCCGGGAATATTTCGGAAAATCCCAATCTGGCCGATCCGGGAAAAATCAGCATCCGCGAGATTGGCACTGACGTGAACAGCGCGCTGGGTACTGCCGTTATTGTTGATAATATTCCGCTCTCAAACGATGGGAACATGCAGAAAAGTATTGATGCAGGCGGAATTCCAACGGTTGCCGGGACCGGCGTCGATTTGCGTTCCATTGCCGTCGAAAACATCGAGTCGATCACAGTGGATGTGGGAATTCCTTCTGCCGAACACGGGAACCTCACCTCGGGCGCTGTTCATATTAAAACCAGGGCCGGCGGTTCGCCTTTCAACGTAAAAATGAAAACCGACCCGCACACCAAGGAAGCATACCTTGGAAAAGGGATTCTGTTGAACAACGACCGCGGAGTTATGAATGTCGATATGGGATATACCCAGTCGTACCGGCATTTGGTGAAGCAAACCGATATTTATAAGCGTATCAATGCTTCCGCAAAATATTCAAAAACTTTTTTCCGCGAAAAATCACCACTTTTAATCGATTTGAAATTGGATTTGTTAAGCACACTGGATGGCGAAAAATGGGATCCCGATATGATTCTGGAAGAAGAAAATTATGCCCGCGACCAGCAAGTCAGGACGAACTTTTCAGCCAACTGGTCGCTGAACAAAAGCTATATTTCCAACCTGTCCTTCGATTTCGGTTATGAAAAAACCTGGCAGGAGGGTTTTGAAAAAACATGGGAAAGTTCGTCAAGCGGCGCCAATTATTTTGCTACTGCCACCCGCGACGGCGAATACGAAATTTCGTACGGCCCCTCATCTTATTATTCCGAAGTGACTTACGACGGAAAACCGTACAGCTTTTATTCGAAATTGAAAGCACAATGGCTCAGCAAAACCGGCGATTTTACCAGCAATGTCATTTTCGGGGCCGAGTGGCGCACCACTGGCAATAACGGCCAGGGACGTATTTTTAACCCGGAACGGCCGCCGGCAGGGTTAAGCACCCGACCACGACCGTTTACCGACATTCCCCCGCTGAACCAGTTCTCACTTTTCCTTGAAGATAAAATGTCAGTGCCGGTTGGGACGACGGAGTTGGATGTGATGGCCGGTGTGCGACTCGACAATATCCAGCCTTCCGGCCTGTTCTCCACCAAAGGCAGCATCGGCCTCGATCCGCGGATTAATATTCAGTATAAATTCCTGAACCGGAAAAACAACTCCCTGTTCGACGATTTGAGCCTGCGCCTTGGATACGGTCAAACTACCAAAGCGCCCACGCTTACGCATCTATACCCCGACAAGGCATACAGCGACGTTGAAAGTTTCAACTATTATCCCGACCTGATGGTAGCCACCACCAAAGTGATCGAAGACACCCGGAACCACGACCTGAAACCTTCCACTGGCACAAAGTATGAAGCCGGGTTCGATTTCCGCATCAAAAAAATATCAGGAAGGATAACGGGTTTTTATGAAAAATTTGAAGGCGGTTTTGCTCCCGATAATATCCTGTTCCCGGTTTTCTTCCGCAAATATAACACCATTGCTGCCGGCTTGTCGCCATACTACGTTGTCGGGCAGGGCGTTTTTTATAACGACCCGGCTACCGGCGGAGCTTTACCGGTGGGCTATCAAACCGATGAGAAATTTTCTTCCTATTCCGTTTACCGGAATGCCAGCACCCGCATCAAACGGGGAGTGGAGTACAGCCTCGACATTGGGACTATCCGGGCTCTCCGGACATCGTTTAACATTACCGGCGCGTGGCTTTCAACCAAATCGTACACGAAAAACGCCCCTTACTGGAAACGGGTTTATTACACGGTTTTCGAAGGAAACTCCAGTTCGCAGGAGTCGTTTGCCGTAAAACTGAACGACAGGTACGGCTATGGCAACACCGATGAACGGCTGAATACCAACTTCAGCATCATCAACCACATCCCCGAACTGAAAATGCTGATTTCGCTCAGTACTCAGGTTATCTGGTTTGAAAAGGACCAAAGGAAAATTTCATCTGCCACCGGGAAACTTTATTCGCTGGGCGAACTGCGTGAATACCTTGGGATTCCTGGTCTGTTTGTGAACGAAAAAGAGGACGGTTTTTATTATTACCTGCCGGAGAGCTATAAGTATTACGATGATGTGGAGCATGAATATTCGATTGCCGATTTTCAGGATCCGCTTCACCAGCAGGCCATTGAAAAACTTTACCAATACCGCTTTATGGAAGAAGTTTTACCCGTACTGGTCAAATGCGACATCAAAATTTCGAAAGACATTGGCCGCCGGCTGAAACTGGCTTTTTATGCCAATAACTTTTTAAACATCCGTCCGTGGTACCTGGGCGCCCGCGAGGGGATGTACATCCGGCGAAACCAGGTTCCCTATTTTGGGGCCGATTTGAAATTTCAATTTTAAAGGATAACGTATGAAAAAACTGGCCGTACTTTTTTTAATTATTGCCGCAGCCTGCACCACATACGACATTCCTTCAACCTTCGAAGTGAATGTTACGGTGATTTATCCTTCCGGGTTTAACGATGGCGCCCCCATGAAAAATATCATCGTGAAAGTTACCAATGTTCAGACCGGCAGGGAATATTCGGCACTGACCGGCGAAAATGGCGTGGCTTCTTTTCATTTACGGGGCGGAAATTACACGTTTATGGTTTCGGTTTCCGAAGAGCATGAAGTGGACATATCGGGATACCCAATCAAAAAAACAGTTTTATTTAACGGTTCGCTTGAGGGGCAACTGATAACCGAAGATAAGGCTAGCATGGTACTTCAAACCTCTTATTCGGTTTTAAATGAAGGATTTGTGATTAAGGAACTTTATACCTCCGGATCGAGGACCCCGGAAGGGAAAAATTATGGCGCCGACAAGTTTGTGGAGATTTACAATAATTCGGCTGAGGTGTTGTATTCCGATGGGCTTTGTTTTGGGGTGGTTCATTCAACCACCACCTACGAACCAACGCCCTGGGTGGATCAAAACGGCAACCTGCTCGACCGCATCCCGTTGTGGAGTTTTGTCGCCATCGTCCCTGGTTCTGGCACCGAGCATCCCATTCAGCCCGGCGAATCGTTTATCATCGCCTTGTCGGGAATTAACCACCGCGACGACCCCAACGGGAATCCCAATTCCATTGACCTTTCGGTTGCCAACTGGGAATTTTATGTCGAGAACGGGAAGTATATCGACGCCCCGGGAACGCCGAATATTCTCATGCAGCGGATTACCCAGGGAACAGCTATGATTTTCGATGTGCGCGGCCAGGTTTGTATCTTATTCCGCCTGCCTTCCGGTTATCTTCAGGAAATTTTTACCAATCCCGATCATTATATGGTACAGCCCGGTGGAACCTTTAATTGTTTTATGGTCCCTTACGGCTGGGTGATTGATGGTGTGGAAAATCCCCGCCTCGACGACCGCGGCGTTTTTAAACGGCTGCCTCCCAGCATCGACCTGGGTTACATCCAGCACCGCGGCTCGGGTGAGAAAGTTTCCATTCGCCGTAAAGTGAAGGAAGTGATCGGCGGTCGGGTGGTATATAAAGATACCAACAACTCGACGGAAGATTTTTTAACCAACCAGGATCCGCAACCGGGTGTATTTTCAGCTTATTAACGTGATGATGAAGTATCGCACATATATTATTCTTACAATATTCTGGGTGGCTGCTGCCGGTTTTTTGGGCGCATCCGCACAGGAAAATCCCATAACATGCAGTTCGGTTTCATCCCGGAAAATTTTGCTGTTAAAAACTCCATGGGAAGATTCAGCCAATCCGGCTGCCTTGTCGTATTTTAATTGCGGAAAGCGCATTGCAACGGTTTATGCCTGGTCCGACTGGGCAGGGGGCAATTATCACCGGTTTCAGCATGGCGATGAACTCTGGCAAAACGGTTTTTATACCGACGGATTTGTATCGCTTGGGCATTGGAATTTCTATGGCAAATTTGACTATTTCGTCAGCAGCGAAAAGAATGTAAAATGGGTGGACGTGATGTTCCCGTACGACGATAATCCCTACATTATTGGCGACTCCATTGGCGGAAATTATTCGCGCGAGTTTTTTAATATGGAAGGGAAAGGGGCATATCACTTGTCGGATTGGGCTACGCTGGGATTCGATGTAAAATACCTGGCGGCAGTTGGCGCCAAACGGAAAGATCCCCGCCCTGAAAATACAATTACTTCGTTTGATATTTCCCCCGGTGTCATTTTCAATCTCAATAAAATAAAACTGGGGGCAAATTTCCGTTACCAGGGGAGTAAGGAAGATATTGAAATTTCAACGGTTACCAGCAATCCCTTTCAGGTTTTTTATTTCAAAGGACTGGGCGTTTTTTCATCGACCACCGAAAAGGACAAGCGAAGCAACGCATCCACATTGCTGGGTGGCGGGCTCCAGATTAATTTTGACGGGAATTCTATCGCGAATGTAACCGAGATAAACTTTCATAAAAAGATAACCGACATCAAACGCGGAACATCTTTTCCGCTGCAAATCGTTTCTCTTGAGAGGTTTCAAACCGAAGCAGCTACAACTTTTCATTTTCAGCCAGGTTCCAGCCGGGTGAATAAACTGAAGCTGTTTTTTACCGACAAACATTTGTACGGTCACGAGCCGGTGGTGGAGCCAAAATCGGAACAAGTCAACTACCAGTGGTCAACCGTGGCAAAATACACGCTTTACTGGCACAACGAACAACAGTACGGAGCCAGCTATTCGTATTACCATTTACTCGACGACAATCATTTCAACTGGGGCGGAGTGGTGGAAGCTAAAATCAACCCGGGAGAAACATCCTACTATTTTGTACCTGAGTATAACCGGCAAAAAATAACGCTGTTCCATCTGAATGCCACGTTTGAAAAAGGTTTTCGCCTCCCCGCGTCGCAAATTGTTCTGACGGTTGACGGCGGGTACCGGTTCAGTCACGGTAATTCGTTAGGGATTGTGGAAGATGAACCGCTGCTGAAAACGGTCAACACCCGGTTCGTGCAGCACGACTTCGATTATCTGGTAACGGATTCCTGGAACGGAGGCGTTACCGCGAAAATCGGGAAAAACATCATGCTGGGGCAATCGCCGGCACAACTTTTTCTTGAAACCGGATACCGGCATGTCTTCTCCGGGCTCCCCGGAAATCAGGACTGGAAAACGGCAGAATGTAAAATAGGAATGAATTTTTAACTACGTTAACAATATGAGTTACGCCATCGAATGTAAAAACCTGACCCATTATTACGGGAAAAAACTGGTTTACGAAAACCTGAATTTTAACGTAAAGGAGGGAAGTATCCTCGGGCTTCTGGGTAAAAACGGGGCAGGCAAAACCACAACCATCAATATTTTGAACGGTTTTTTGCAGCCCCGCAGCGGCGAGTGCCTGATATACGGTGAAAACACACAGCGACTGTCGCCTTCAAATAAAGCCCGCATTGGCTTTTTAATCGAAGGCCACATCCAGTATTCATTTATGAATATCCAGCAAATTGAAAAGTTTTACTCGGGATTTTATCCGAAGTGGGACAACCGGCCTTACTGGGAACTGATGGCGAAACTGAAAGTGACGCCCGGCCAGAAAATATCGACCATGTCGTGTGGCCAGCGTTCGCAGGTGGCACTGGGGCTGATTCTGGCGCAGGACCCCGACCTGCTCATCCTCGACGATTTTTCCATGGGGCTCGATCCCGGTTACCGTCGCCTGTTTATCGATTACCTGCGCGAATATGCAAAAGCAAAAAACAAAACCATTTTTACTACCTCGCACATCATCCAGGACATGGAACGGCTCATCGACGACGTGCTGATTATGGACTACAACCGTGTGCTGGCCCAGCAAAATGTGAACGATTTTATGCAGCAATTCAAACAGTTTTACCTCGAACTGGAAAACCCGGCTACCGATCTTTCAAAGGAACCGTTTGTGGTCAACTTCGAAAAGGTGATCAACAAAGCGGAAATTTACACCTACGAATCGGAAGAGTTTGTGAAAAATTTTCTTGCCGGTAACGGGATTGCGCATACCGGGTTCAGAAAAGTGGAAATGGGGCTCGAAGATGCATTTATTGGATTAACCGGAAAATATTAGAATATGTGGAAGTCGTTGATATATAAGGAATGGCTGAAGGTGAAATGGTTTTTTATCCTTTTTGCCGCCATCGGCATACTGGCCGTTGGATATGTTTTTTTGAAAGTTCAGCACGATTTTACGTTTAACGGGGCTAAAAATTACTGGTACCTGTTTCTGTTCCAGAAACTGCAGTTTTTCAGTTACCTGAAATTTGTTCCGGTGGCAGGCGCTTTGGCCATTGCCGTTGCGCAATATTTCCCTGAAACCGTGACCCGCCGGATTAAACTCACGTTTCATCTACCGCTGAACGAGAATAAGGCGCTCCTCATCATGATGTTTTTCGGGACGGTTTGCCTCCTGGTTTGTTATGTGCTTTTTGTTTCATTGTTCCTGGGATTGAGTTTTTTGTTTTTCCCTGCCGAAATCATTGGTTCTGCAATGGTTTCCATCGCACCCTGGTTTTTGGCGGGATTTGCCGTTTATTACCTCACTGCGCTGATTGTTCTGGAACCGGTCTGGAAATACCGTTTTTTGTATTTGGTCGTTTTCGCTTCGGTTATCCCGTTGTTTTTCGAGAAGGCCGTTTCGGGCGGTTATGCTCCGGCAATTCCCGGGTTGTTTGTATTGACCGTCATTTTAAGCATTGCTGTTCTGTTTTCAGGGTTTCGTTTTAGAAAAGGAGAAATGTAGTTATGGTAAAAATCAGCCGATATTTTTTGGTGATTGCAGGAATTCTTGCATTTGCCGTGGTTTTGCCCGAGTTGTACTGGATGGCGTTTGCAAAGCCGGTCAACCGGCCGTTTGTGATGTACAGTTGTGTTGAAAACGATTTTTTGTTTCAGCGAACGGAGAATGGGGAACCCATCCGGAAAGACACCCGCGGAAACACTTATTCGCGCGAAGAGTTTGAACAACGCCTCCCGCTGATGTACATGCGGCAGTTGCTTGTGTCGAAAACCATGCCTGACTCCATTAACGGGATTGAACTGGACATGCACCTGATCAACATCAACAATTCAACTTTCCGTTTGAGGCCGGTTGATTCCGACAGCCCGCAACCGGGGCTTTATCCCTTGTTCGAATCGCAGTCGGGCAGGGCTAACCTCGAGTTGCCCGACGACTTTTTCCGAATTACCTGGCGCATGGAATTTGTCGATGCCGAAACCAACCGCGTTCTGGAAGAAAAAAGCCGCATGTTTTCGGCAGTGCTTTACAAACGGGGGTTTCAGTTTCCGGCAAAATCAATCAACGGCCTGCCAACCACACGTAAGTCGTGCGACGAAGGTTACCTCGTGGTTGACGCTGCCAATCAGCTTTTTCACATTAAAATGAAAAAAGGGGAACCTTTTGTGAAAAAAGTTGATTTGCCCGATGGATTAAAGTTCAAACACATCAGTTGTGTCGATTTCCGGAACAAGAATTTTTATGCATACCTGTTTTCCGACGAAAATCATTTGTACATCCTCACGCAGGACGATTACGAACTGGTTGAACTCCCGGTTGGTGAAATGAATCCCGAAGAATGTGAAATCCAGATCTTTGGCGACCTGTTTCATTATCATGTCATTGCCCGCGGCGAAGATTTTTTTCGTGTGGTTGCACTCGATGCCAGCTACCAAAAAGTGGACGAGTACACCGAAACCTGGCCCGGCCGGATGGAACGGAAGGAGGGCAAAATTTTTCAGGCAGTTTTCCCCGGGCAAATCAGCCTGACGAACCCGAACTCTGCTTTTGTGAATTTTTATGTACTGGTCAATCCATCGTTTTATTGGGTTTTGGTTAGCCTGATTTTGGTTGCAGCCCAACTGGTTATTGTCAGGAAAAGAAAAATACCGTTTAAAAATCAATGGGTTGATTTGTGCCTGATTGCGGTTTCTGGAATATTCGGGTTTTTCGCGGTAAATATCTTCCCCAATAAATTATTACCTTCGGCGTAAAATTTCAGCAAATGGATTATCAGAAGATTACCGTCATAATTACTCCTTTCGAAACGTGGTTGCGTGATGTTTTAATGGCTGGTCTGGGTGAAACGGGTTTCGAAAGTTTTGTTGAAACTGAAACGGGTTTCGAAGCTTTTATTCCTGAAAACCTGTATGATGAGGATCGTTTGGATGCTATTCTGGAAGAATACCTGGATGAATTCAGTTTCGAGGTGAATGCCGAAACTATCGAAAGCCGGAACTGGAACGAAGAGTGGGAAAAAAACTATTTCCAGCCGCTGGTGGTGGCCGGCCGCTGTGTGGTGCGGGCGCCGTTTCATCAGGATTTCCCTGAAACTGAATTTCAGATTGTAATTGAGCCGAACATGGCTTTTGGCACCGGCAACCACGAAACCACTTCAATGATGCTCGAATACATCCTCGAAGAAAAAATGGAGGGTAAAACCGTGCTCGATATGGGTTGTGGTACAGGAATTCTTGGAATTTTGGCCTCGATGAAAGGCGCGGCCCAAATCACTGCCATCGATATTGACGAGTGGTCGTTTAACGGCGCCACCGAAAATGCTGCGCTCAACCGGGTTCAGAATATGGAAGTAAAATTGGGTGACGCCTCGGCGCTCGGACAGGAAACGTATGATGTGATTTTTGCCAACATCCAGCGAAATGTGCTGCTGGCCGATATGCAGGCTTATTCAAAATGCCTCGTTCCCGGTGGAAAAATCATGATGAGCGGTTTTTACCGGGAAGATATTCCGGCCATTCAGGCTCGGGCCGAAGAATTTAATTTGGCTGATGCCGGTTTCAAAATAAAAAATAACTGGGTGGCCCACGCTTTTACAAAAAAAATCTGATGCATACTATCGTCCGTTTTTTTGTTCAGAATTTTGATAACATCCGGCAGGTTGAAGTTCCTGTTTCTATTAAAAAGCGAATAAATCAGCTCGATCGCGCCGAGCGGGGTGAACTCCGTAATCAGCTTTTCGAACGGGCGAAACTGCTTGGACAAACCAAACCAACGGAGCAAATGACCGACTGGCTGCAAGGTTGCTTTCAGGTGATGGATCAATTCAGTTTCCATTACAACCGGGTTTTTTTCAGCCCTGGAAATGGTATCAAGGAAAGTATCATGAACTTGCTCCGCGATGCGCGTTCAACCGTCGATTTGTGCGTTTTTACCATCACCGACGCCGAATTGGCCCGCCAAATCCTGGACTGCCACCGGCGAAAAGTACGGGTGCGCATCATTACCGACGATGAAAAAATACAGGACAACGGTTCGGAGATATTCCGGTTACAAAAAAATGGAATTACCATAAAAACCGACCATTCGCATTATCACATGCACAATAAATTCGGGATACTCGATCGCCGGGTAGCCATCACCGGGAGTTTCAACTGGACTTACACTGCCACCCGTCACAATCAGGAAAACCTGCTGGCCACATCGAAACACGAAATTGTGAAACAATATCAGGCCGAGTTCGACCGGCTTTGGGACGAAATGTTTGTCCTTCGCTGATAAACTTAAAGTTGAAGCCGGTGTTTTTCGAAATAAAATTCCAACCCTTTTATTACATTTTCTTTTCGTTGATGTGTGTGCCAGTCCGCGTTTCCCTCGTAAATTATTTCCATTTGATTCAAATATTGCCGGGCAAAGGCAAGCAATTTTTCCGGTGTATAATTTTGGGAAATATCGATTTGGCAGGCCTCCTGGATTTTTTGGTCGAGGTGGTTGTTAAATGCTTCTTTCCCTGTAAAATCAGTGCGGTGTGTGATGCTATCGGTACATGCGCCGTTTTTCAGATGGATGCAGTTTTGGCACACGGTGTCGGCGCCAATCACCAGTTCAAGTTCCGTCCCGGGATTATCCAGAATGATTTTTGCCACCCGGTGGTATGAATGTAAATTCGGGTGGGGAAGGATTTCCTTTCCGATCCCAAAATCGCGGATCATATCAAAAAAATGGTGAATTCGTATTTTCATCATCATTTGGCGATTATATTTTCCCGGTCCAGTTCCCAGATTTCCAGGTCGCTGATATTTTTCCCATCGACAACAAAACGCAGGGCAGTGGCTACTTTATGAAATCCGTAGTATCCGGCTGCGCCCGGATTCATGTGGAGAAACCCGAGTTTTTGGTCGTAAATCACTTTCAGGATGTGCGAGTGCCCGCTGATAAAAAGATGGGGCGGGCGGTTAAAAATGTCAGGTTTTACATGCGATTCGTAATGACCGGGGTAGCCGCCAATGTGTGTCATCCACACATCCAGTTCTTCGCATAAAAAACGCTGGTGCTGCGGGTAACACTGCCGGATTGCCTGTCCGTCGATGTTGCCGTAAACTCCTTTCAGCGGCTTGAACCCGGCTAACCGATCGGCTGTTTCCATGGTGCCAAAATCGCCGGCATGCCATATTTCATCCACTTTATCGAAAAACGAAAACAACCGGGGATGGATAAATCCGTGTGTGTCCGACAAAAGTCCGATACGCTTCATATTTTGAGATAAATATTTTGTGTCGTCAAAGTAAATTAAGTTAATTTTGTTAGCAATGAATAACAAAAAATAAAAATACAAACATGATTTCAATTGTAGCAAAGTTTATCGTCAACAGCGGAGAAGAACAGAAGTTCCTGAATTTGGTGAATGAACTGGGGATTGCATCCCGCGCTGAAGAAGGTTGTTTGGAATATATTCTTCATAAAGATGTGAAAAAACCATCCACGTATTGTATCCTTGAAAAGTGGAAAAATCAGGCCACAATCGACTTGCACAACCAAACCCCTCATTTTACCCGGATTGTTCCGCAAATTGTTCAGATTGCCCAGGCTGAAATTGACGTATATCAACCGGTTTTATGAAAATGGGTGACTGGTTAGGATAATAAATTTGTGAGAACAGATGTAACCGGCAACCCATCATTAACTTTGAAATTATACAGAGATGAAACGAGTAGTTATTGTGAGACATGCTAAAGCCGTTCCCTACGGGTACGACGATGATTTCACGCGCGACCTGGCCGACCGCGGTGTTAACGATGCCGGGCTGGTCGGGAATGAGTTGAAATCAAAAGGGGTAAAGCCCGATGTTATGATTTCGAGCCCGGCCAACCGTGCCATACAAACCGCCCGGATTTTTGCCGAAATCATCGGGTTCGACAAAAATAACATTGTGGAACTTGATGATATTTACGACGGGGTAACCACTTCGCGGTTTGTGGATATGATCAGGGAACTGCCCGAAAAAGCCGAAACCGTTTTCTTTTTTGGCCATAATCCGCCGTTTCTCAATTTTGCCGATAATTTACTCCAGCATTTTAGTGGCGACATGCCTACCTGCTCAACGGTGGGTATCGATTTTCAGGTGGATTCATGGGAAAAGGTAGAACCCCGTTCCGGATTGAAAGCATTTCATCTGGTGCCTGCAATGTTCCGGTAAAGGAACCCGTCCATAATATTTTTTCAAGAGATCATTCCGCCGGAATTGTTGAATTTTAAGATTTTACAACCATGCAACTGTTTTATGTCCCCGATGTTTCGGGAAGCGAAATTATACTCGACGAAGCCGAATCGAAACATGCCGTTAAAGTGCTGCGGCTTTCCGTAAACGATCCGGTGACGGTTATCGACGGCAAAGGCGGATTATATCATGCCCGGATTTCGGATATTCATTCCAAAAAGTGCCGGATGGAGGTTTTACACATTGAAAAGGAGTTTGGTAAAAAAGGGTACTGGCTGCACATTGCCATTGCACCCACCAAAAACATCGACCGCTTCGAGTGGTTCCTCGAAAAAGCCACCGAAATCGGGATTGATGAAGTAACGCCAATCCTTACCGAACATTCAGAACGGAAAAATATCAATCCCGACCGACTGGAAAAAATCCTGGTTTCGGCCATCAAACAGTCGCTGAAAGCTTATTTGCCACTACTCAACCCGCTTACCCCGCTGAACGAACTGATGGCTAAAACCACCATAAAAAACAGGTTCATCGCCCACTGCGGCGAAGGTGAAAAAGTACACCTTAAAAATGAAATCAAAAAAGGGGAAGTTGTGTTGGTACTGATAGGCCCCGAAGGTGATTTCAGCCCCGTAGAAGTGGAACTGGCAAAAAAGTTCGGATTCCGCGAAGTTTCGCTGGGTACATCCAGGTTACGTACCGAAACCGCCGGAATGGCAGCCTGCCACATGGTAACCCTGGCCAACGAATAATTTTTCTTTTCGCCAATGAATTGTATTTTTCGGAAAAATTGTAAAATGAGAGTATTAATTTTCCTGTTATTATTGTTGACCGGTTATGCTGGCAACAGCCAGAATTCGAACGTGAAAATTGCGCTGGCTAAATACAGCGGCGGCGGCGACTGGTATTCCGATCCCACGGCACTTCCCAATTTAATTAAATTTTGCAACCAGAACCTGAAAACCAATATTCATCCCGAACCCTCGACAGTTGAAGTAGGCAGTGTCGAGATTTTTAATTTTCCGTTTGTACATCTG